>CALGGE010000001.1 GCA_937916125.1 uncultured Elusimicrobia bacterium
GTGACTGGAGTTCAGACGTGTGCTCTTCCGATCTCCTATATAATTAGTGGCAACGAAGGGCTTGCTACCCCTGGTTCAGGAGATGTATTAGCAGGCATAGTAGCCTCATTTATAGGTCAAAATGTTAATAATGATCCTGATATTGCCCCTATTGCTGCTACACATCTGCATGGACGGGCAGGCAGACTTGCCAGTGAAAGCAAAGGCATTAGAGGCGTACTTGCAAGTGATATTATTGAGGAGCTTAGAGTACTCCTATAGGAAATCGTTGATACCAGAAATAATAATTGATTTATAAAAAATAGTATAATAATAAGATAAGTTATCATTCAATAAATAAGGGGTATAAAAATGAAAAAGTACTTATTGTTGTTGTGTGCATTATGTTTATCGTTATCTCTTGCGGCATGTTCTTCTACACCGAAAGTTACAAGAGTAGCCGAAGACGAAGTTATCGATTTAAGCGGCAATTGGAACGATACCGATTCCAACCTTGTTGCAGACGAAATGGTAAAAGATTCCGTTAAAAGACCTTGGCTTGATAATTTCATAAAAACAAAACAAACCAAACCGAGAATTGTCGTCGGAACAATTCTTAACAAAAGCGACGAGCATATAAGCACCGAAACTTTTACGAAAGATTTGGAAATAGCACTTCTTAACACGGGTAAAGCAACATTTGTAGCGTCGAAAGATCAGAAAGACGAAATAAGAAAAGAAAAACTCGATCAGGCGGATTTTGCAGACCCGGCAACCGTAAAGAAAATGGGTAAAGAAATCGGTGCGGACTTTATGTTGAAAGGACAGATTAATACAATTACCGACGCCGTAAAAAATACGACATTGAAATACTATCAGGTAGAGCTTGAACTTATAGATATCGAAACAAGCGAAAAAGTTTGGATAGGTCAGAAAAAAATAAAAAAAGTCGTCGGGAAAAGCAAATATAAAGCATAATAAATAATGTCATTAAACAGCATTAAACATTTCTTATTATTTTTAGTTTGTGTAATTTTAACTTCATGTGCAACTACTAAAGTAGAAGAGTTTTATGGTCATTTGGCACCGCTTATAGAAGAACGGGATATAAGCGGTGCAGTCAGTTATGTAAGCAATTTCTATAACGGTGCCGACAAGTATAACAAACTTTTATATTCTTTGGAACTGGGATATCTTTATCACATTAATAAAAATTATAAAGAATCCAATATCGTTTTTGAAAATGCAAAATCATTATATTCTTTGCAGGATTACACTTCAAAAGTTTTTAATAACGGAAGTCTTTTGCCTAAATATTATCAGGGCGAAGATTTCGAAATGGCATACACAAATGTTTTCTGTGCATTAAATTATATAAAATTGAGAAAGAAAAACGAGTCCGCCGTAGAAGCACGACAGATAAACAACCTGTTTAATAAAATTAAATTGACCGACGAAAATGCCATATACAAAGATGATCCGTTTATCAGATATTTTATGGGGCTGATTTATGAAAATGCCGGTTATTATAACGATGCGATGGTTTCTTACAAAATAGCCTTAAGGGCTTACGCAGATTATAACATTGTAAAAGTTTCCGTTCCGCAGGATTTGTTAAACAGGCTTTATACTCTGTACAAATACTATTCTTTAAACGAAGAGGCTGAAGAACTTAAAACAAACTATCCGAAAACGGAAAGAATAAAATTCGGCGAGTGCGGAACTCTTATAATTTTGAACTATAACGGTATTGCTCCCAAGAAAGCAGAACAGGTTATACAAATTCCGTTTGATAATGCTTGGAAAAAGTACTATAATACTAATAACGATTACAGAAATAAAATTATCGGAGAGTTTGGTATCAGGTATATTTCGGCTGCGTTTCCGAAATACGAGAGGTACGATAACAAAATAAAATATTTTACGACGGAAATTACAAATTCCGAACAGCCCGGCGAGAAATATTTTGCGGAAAGTTATTTGGCAACGGATATCGGCACTATAATGGAAAAAACTCTCGAGCTTAACTATAAAATGACTTTTTATTCCAGAATAAACGGTTATGTTGTCGGTATGAAAGAAATAGAAGAAATTCGTCGCTCTTACGAAGAGAAAAGAAAAGATATTTACAACCAAAATATGTTGAAAGAAACAAAAAGAAAACTTCTTGAAGATTTACGAAAAGAAACCGTAACAAGAATAAGCGACATCAAAGCAAGTTTGGAGAATTTAAATTCGGTTGATTTGAAATCGTGGAGAAGTTTACCCGAAACAATAAATATGGCGAATTTAAGTTTGGCTCCGGGAAAATATACCGGCATTATAAAATATTTTGACTCTTATAAAAATATCGTTGCAACAAAAGAAATTAAATTCAAAATACGCAGAGGAAGAAACAGGTTTATAACGACAATCAGCAATTAAACAAGAGGTTAAATGAAAAAACTCAAATGTTTACTAATCTTATCTGCCGTAATATTTATCGTCTCCTGCGGCGGGCTGAACAGCTATTTTTATAAATTGGAAGAATCCATAATTAAAAACGATTACAATAAAACTAAAGAATTAATTATGGAATCCAAAGACAGCTACGGCGGGAAAAATGAATTTTTGTATTATCTTGATTTAGGTTTTACGGAACATTTGGCGGGTGATTACGAGCAAAGTAATAAGAGCTTTGAAGAAGCAAAAAAGATATACGATAAAAATTATACGAAAAGTATTTCCGCAGGAGCTTTTTCTCTGTTTGCAAACGATAACGTTATACCGTATTACGGACATCCTTATGAGATTTCTTATGTTAACGTTATTTGTGCATTAAATTATATTCTTCAGGGGCAAAATAACGAAGCCGTAGTTGAGGCAAGACAGGCAGATAATCTTTTCAAAAAAATAAATGCCGACAGCAACGGGAAAGCTTTTTATAATGACGATCCTTTTATAAAATATTTTATGGGGCTGGTTTATGAAAATGCCGGTTATTATAACGATGCTTTAATCTCTTATAAGTCCGCTTTGAAAAATTATGATACAAGCATTTATACACCGGAACAACAGGATTACAGTTTTTATTCTCAAAAGAAAAAAGATAATGTAAATATCGGGTACAGTCTTTCCGCTCCGAAAGATTTACTTTACAGTCTGTTTGATATGTATGATTATTTGGGGTTCGATTCGGAAGCATACGAACTTAAATATAAATATTCTTCCGTATTTGACGGCAGAGTAAAACCGGCACGAAATTGCGGAGAACTTATTATAATAAATTATAACGGTTTGTCGCCTAAAAAAGTGGATAGCGTAATAGAGTTGGCATTTTCAAAAGCGTGGGTATATTTTAATGCTGAGAGCGTTAATTCAAAAGAGCAGGACGATGTAAACAAAGTACGTTCCGCCGTTGCCGCAGGGCTTTCGGGAGATTATATAAAAGTGGCTTTTCCGAAATACGAAAGATACGGCAATCAAATTTCAAATTTTGCTTTAGAGGAAATCGACGAATCGACAAAAACGGCTTTCGGTAACAATTATTACGGGTTTGCCGCCGCGGATATGGGGACATTAATGATAAGTGCATTACAGAGGGAAAATCTTGCGATTTATTCCAAAACAATTGCAAGAGCCGTAGGCAGATATGTTATTGCAAAAGTTGTTGCGGATCAGGTTCGTCAGAACGAAAGCAAAGATACATACGGTTTGTTGGGAGCTTTAACGCAGGCGACATTAAATGTAGCAAACTCCATGCTTGAAAAAGCCGACAAACGTTCTTGGCGTACGTTGCCCGAAAAGATAAATATGGCAAGAATATATTTGCCCGAAGGACAGCACGCATTTAACGTAAAATATATAAACTCATTTAAAGATGTAATTTATACAAATAAAATAACGGCAGAAATCAAAAAGGGTAAGAAAACTTTTGTGATAACAAAATCGTACCGAAACTAAAAATCGCTTTGTTATTTCAGAGGTTCTAAGAATAATGAAAATAAAATATGAAGATGTTTTAGTCCGGATGGGTGCAAATAAATATATTACGAAAATAGATGACAAAATGAAAAATCTCATTTTGGAAAATATTTCTCTTGCCGAAAAACTTTTACAGCCGAAATATGCCGTATCTTTCGCAAAGAAAAATATTGTCGGAGATGTCATATATCTTGACGATTTTGCAATACTGAGCAAAGACATATTTAAACTTCTTGAAAATTGCAATACCGTATGCGGTCTTATTGCCACTATAGGTTTGCCTATAGATACGAAAATTTCCGATATGCTTGAAAAGAAAGATATCTTACAGGCTTTTATTCTCGATTCCATAGGTTCTGTTGCAGTTGAACAATTGGTAGAAAGTATCTGCAACGATATCAGGCAAAAGTACGGAGAAACAACTTTTCGTTTTTCGCCCGGATACGGCGACTGGGGTTTGCAAAATCAGCCTGCATTTTTACACTGGCTTGGAGCTGAGAAAACGGGCGTAATACTTTCTTCATCGTATCAAATGGTCCCCCGCAAATCAGTCTCTGCAATCATGGGAATAAAATAATTGTAATGTTTTTATATAAATATTATAAAGGACTAAAAAATGAAAATAAGAAAAGCCGATACAAAAGATATTGCCGGAATACTTAAGCTTCTGGTACAGGTCGATATGGTACACCATAACGGACGTCCCGATCTTTTTAAAGGACCGGCAACAAAATACAATGAAGAAGAACTTAAACAGCTTATAAAGAACGATTCTTCCCCGATTTTTGTTTGCGTTGACGAAAACGATGCTGTTTTGGGACACGCATTTTGTATTCACAAACAAGAAAAAAATAATTCGGTTCTGACTGATGTTAAAACATTATACATAGATGATATTTGCGTTGACGAACAAAATCGCAGGAAACATATAGGGAAAATGCTTTATGAGTATGTTCTTAATTATGCCAAAGCGGGTGGTTTTTATAACGTTACTTTAAATGTTTGGGAATGTAATCCCGAAGCGGCAAAATTTTATAAATCTTTAGGATTTACTCCTCAAAAAACAACGCTTGAAAAAATTTTATTTTAAAATATTTGGAAATTTCAAAAATTTCCTGTTGATAAAAATTTAAATCTGTGCTATAATAAGAAGTGTAAACTTAATATTTGATGTTTTTGGATCTTCTGCGAGAGGTAGAAGACCGCTTTTGTGAAAGCAAAAGAGGTAGGAACTCCAAAAACAGTTGCTTAAATTTTGTAGGAATAAATCAGAGGCTATGTTGATTTATTTTTATGATTTTATCTTTCGCTCCTTTGCGAGCGAAAGGCAGCGGCTGTGTAGTCGGGTTCCTACCCTACACGGTCGCTTTTCTTTTTGCTTCGCAAAACTTTCTCCTTTCGTAAAATCCAAAAGAAAAATCACGTAGCGGTGTTTCCGGCTCTTTGAAGAAATTTTACTTTTTTTCGTGCCGGCACTATTCGTTTATATTTTTCAAGCCGGGCTCC
>CALGGE010000002.1 GCA_937916125.1 uncultured Elusimicrobia bacterium
AATACTAAAAACATACAAGAAAGGTAATGTTAATAATCCTGAAAACAAGAAATATAACATTCCTATTAATGTTTCAGGTTATTTTAAATCGTGTTTTTATAATATTGGAAATAACAATAAGTATGCTCTAAATTATCTGCAACATTTATCGAATATATACTATGAAATATCTAAATAAAGGATAATAAAAATGATAAAAGAAAAAATAAAATTTATATTTGTGTTTATTGTGGTATCAATAATTATAGTGATATCAGCAACATACTTGGGATATTATATGTATTATGACGGATATATTGCTTCAGATATAAATACCGGTAATTGTATAACTTATGCAGTAGAACAAACCTTATTATCGGAAAACAGTTTGGAAAAGAAAAAAGAATTCATTGAAAAATTTTGTTCTTATTCTTATTCGGAAATAATAGTAGAAAATGTTTCAGATAAAACAATATTCTATAAAAAAGAAAGTGGCTTTATAAATAAAAAACTTTTCAATAAATTTCCATTAATGGGAAAACTCATAAAAACAAAAGATGGCAACTACTCAATAGAATATAAAACTTATGTACCAAAATTTTATACCTGTATAACATATTGTTTATATTTAGGCAAACATATGACAAGGATATAGGAGGACAAAATGTATAAAATTTTTAAAGTAAAAGAAGAAGAATGTTTAGAAATTGTAAATAATTTAACAAGTATATTAGATAAAGAATAAAATAAAAAATTAATTTTTTTAATTTGTGAAGCAATTTTTAGTATTGTTTCAAAATTTCTTTAACTTTATTATCAAGTTCTTTCGGTTCAACAACTTTAATATACGGCAACCAATGAAATATTGTCGGTAAAATTTCTTCTTCTTTTGCTATTTTACATTCCAGTATTAAAGAACCGTCTTTGTTTTCTTTTGTTATTTTTTGTAAAGGGAAATATTGTTTTTCTTTAAAGTATTTTGCTGTCTTTTTTACAACGGAAAGTTGTACTTTTGTTTTCCGGTCTATTTCAAAATAAATATTTATACTTTCTTTTAGAATTTTTGTTATATCTTTTGTATGTTCAAAACATTTACCTTCAGGTATAAGCTTTTTAATATTAACGATATTATATTTTAAAACTTTGTTTTTATTCCCTAACAAACATATTAAATACCAGAAACCATCATAATAAGCTATTTTTATAGGTTTTAAATTTTTTATTTCCTTGTTATATACGGATTCAATTGTTACATATTCTTTATCTTTAATTACTTTTTCTATAAGTTTTGTTTTTTGTGTTATTTCGTATTTAGGTCCGGTTTGAAATTTTACAAAAAATGGACTATCTGCATTTTCAGACAATATCCTTTTTCTAAATATATCAAAACTTTTATTTATCTTTTTATTTTTTAAAGAATCTACAAAAGAACTTAATAATACCAATAATCCGGCTTCCGTATCGGATAACAAGATTTTTTGTAAAGAAAAACCTTCCACAAAGGCATAAGTGCCTTTTGCCGGATTCCATAAAGGAAATTCTGCAATTTCAATTTCTCTTAAATATCTTTGAATTGATTTTGTGGAAACATCTAATTCTTCGGCAAGCTTTCTTGTTTTTACAGGACCGCAATCAAGTTTATTCAAAATAAATATTATTGCAGACATTTTGTTCATAAAAACCTCCAATAATAACTTTTCTATATTCTAACATAAAGACAGCCGGTTGTCCACTTGTTTTTATAAAATATATATAAATTATAATCGTTATAAAAAATATCCGGCAATATATATAAGAGGGGGGGGGGAAGAGAAATGTGATAATAAGAAAAAAGAAATCGAACAAAGAAAAATAATACATAAAAATTCGGATATTGTTATTGAATTGGAACGAGAAAATAATGATTCTATGATAAAATTAACTTTGCCTAATAAAGAAACTCAAGTTTTTAATTTAGAATTTAACAAAAAACAGTGTAAATTTATTGAAAAACAGGAGAAATAAACAATGACAACAATTTACTTTTCAGCATTATTAAAACAAAAAAAGTATTTGCCTTTTTATAACAGATTAGTTAAATTATTTGAAGATAATAATCTAAATTGTAAATTCGTTGAAAGTACAAACGATATTTGGATGAGAGATTTTATGTCTATAAAATCTACTGATGGCAAATATATTCAATTCGATTATCATCCGATATACTTAAAAAAATATCCTAAATATATAACAGGCGGAAGTTTAATTGCAAAAAATTTAGGAATAGACACAATAACAACTGATATAAAACTCGATGGCGGGAACTTTATCTGTAGAAATAAAATAGCGATAATAACTTCAAGGATATTTAAAGAAAATCCAAACTATTCAGAACAAGAACTTACAGATAAAATAAAGAACTTACCTAAATTGGATAAAATTATAATAATTGAAGAAGAACAAGATACTTACGGGCATAGTGACGGTATGGTTAGGTTTGTTGATGATAATGCCGTTTTAATTAACGAATATACTAAAAAACATATTAAATATAAAAAGGTATTAACCGATGTTTTGGAAAAAGAAAATTTAAAATATATAGAAATACCATCAACCGATAATATGACAAATGCTATCGGTTTATATATAAACTATTTACAATTTGATGATATTATAGTTTTGCCTGTTTTTAATATTGATAACGATAAAAAGGCTTTAGAATTGTTCAAAAAAATATTTAAAAATTATAGAATATTACAAATAGATTGCACGGAAATTGCCAAAGCCGGCGGAGTACTAAATTGTATTAGTTGGCAGTTATAAAAATTGCTTTGCAATTTTTAGGTTATAGGGTGATAAGGTTATAGGGTTATAAGTTTAAATAAGCTATAATTAAAGAAAAATAACAGGGAAAATAAAATGGTGGATTTAGAAATAATAAGAAATAAAGTAAAAGAATTAGAAAAAGAAACTACTGATAAAATAAAAATTGTTGAAAAACTACAAGAAATAAATGAATGCTTTTTGCAAAATTATATTATTAAAATTTATAAGTTGGAAATATACCCGGTAGAAGTTGAAAGTTATTATTATAACTATAACAAAATAGATAAAAAACTTATATTTGATGATGGTTTATGTCATAAAAATGAATTACAAAATGGATTTGTTGATAATAGTGAAGAGAGAAAGAGGTTTGGTAAAATTTATTTTCATAGAAGGAGTCCATCTAAAGATTGTAAAATAAATACTGGATATGGAGGAATAGATATTTGTCTTTCTTTAGGGGATTATTTTTTATCAATATTAATTCGTAGTGCTTATATTAATAACAAAATGGAATGTGGTATTAATAAAATATTGCAAAGAGTATTAGAAATAAAACGATGGACAAAAGTAGATGAAAAATTAGAAAGAAAATATAAAGATATTGAAAACGAAGAGAATGTATTAAAACAAAGAGATTATAAAATTTACAATTCGTTTATTTCTCATCCAAGAATTAAAAATAATGAATATTTTAAAGATAATAAATATCTTTTAAATACATTTGCTTTTGATGAATTAAAAAATTTAAAAAACAATTTCTATACACAAAAAAGAAAAAATGAAATAAGAGATAAATATAAACCACAGACTATAAACTAACAACGACTTGATTTTTAAACAATATATTTATATAATAATACAAAAATATTACAAAGGTACTTATATGAAAAAAGAAAATCAAATAATCATTTACAAAACAAAAGACGGAAATTTAGAAGTAGATTTAAAACTTCATAATGAAACTTTGTGGCTAAGGCAAGAACAAATTGCATTATTGTTTGGTATTGATAGAACTGGTGTTGTAAGACATATAAACAACATATTTAAAACTAAGGAACTTGATGAAAAAAGCAATGTGCAAAAAATGCACATTCCAAATTCAGATAAATCAGTATCTTTCTATAATTTGGATGTAATTATTTCCGTAGGTTATAGAGTAAATTCTACAAAAGCAACACAATTTAGAATTTGGGCAACAAAAACATTAAAAAACTACCTTACTGAAGGTTATGTTATAAATAAAAAACAGTTGCAACAACAGAAAGAAAAATTTACAACATTACAACAAACAGTAGATTTACTTAACAGAAGTTTAATAAACCAAGTTGAAACATTAAAACAAGCAAAAGATGTAAGCAACATTTTAAACAATTTTGTTAAAGGTTTAAATTTGCTTGATGATTACGACCATCAACAATTAGATAAAAAAGGAAATTCTAAAAGAAAAGCTACAAAAATAAAAACTCAAGACTTCTTAAAAATTATTGATAAAATGAAAGGTGAATTTGCAAGTGATGTTTTTGCTGTACCTAAAGATAAAAGTTTTGAAAGTTCCGTTAATCAAGTATATCAAACTTTCGACGATAAAGAGCTTTATCCTACATTAGAAGAAAAAGCAGCAATGTTGCTTTATATGGTTGTAAAAAATCATAGTTTTGTTGATGGGAACAAAAGAATTGCTGCAAGTTGTTTCTTGTTTTTCTTAGATAGAAACAAAATGCTTTATGATAAAACAAACAAACCTGTTATAGATAGTGCAACATTATTTGCATTAACCCTGCTTATTGCAGAAAGTAATCCGAAAGATAAAGATATTATTTTGCAAGTAGTGATAAGTGTATTGAATAGAAATTAATTTTTGTTGTTTCTATACATCCATGCATCCATACATCTATGCATCAAAATTTGCAAATCAAATTTTTCGCGACATAGTGTTGTCTGCTTGCTATGGTATAATATATAAACAATTAGCAATCAGAAATTAGTAATTAAAAGGTAATATTGAAATAATTTTGTTTAGGAGAAAAGATGGGAAGAAGATTATGTGTTGGGGATATTCATGGTATGTATTCAAAATTAACAGATGTTTTGGATAGATGTAATTTTTCTTCTTTCGATACTCTCTACTGTGTTGGCGATTTGTGCGACAGGGGGAAAGAAAATTTAAAAACTTTAAATTTTTTAATGAGTTTAAATAATTTTCATCCGGTTATCGGTAACCACGATGTTTGGCTTGCAGAGTATTTAAGTTATAAAATGCCGGAAACTGCTTTACATGTTTGGGCTTATTATAACGGCGGAATGAATACTTTTGTAGAATTTTTGGATATGGCAGACGAAGAAAAACTAAAAATTTACAATTGGTTGAAAAATATACCATATATGATAAAACTTAAAGATAAAATTATAATGCATACACCGACACCTAAAAAGATTTTTGACAGAACAAAAGAAGGATATAATTTAGAAGAAATAACTCTTGCCAATATAACAGAAAGCGGACTTTTACAGGATGAAATATACGATGACCAGCTTTGGAGCAGAAAAGTTATAGCTTGTTCAAAATATATAAACGATAAACAAAAATATAAGAAGTTTTTTGAAAAACAATTCAATAAAAATACGCCGACAATATTTTGCGGGCATACTCCGGTATTTGAACCTGTATATGACGAAAATATGAATATTTGCCTTATAGATACCGGCAGTTTTGCAACAAAAGAAAAAGCAGGTAAAGATGGACATATAACAGTTGTAGATATAGATACCTTTGACTATTGGCAAAATGGTAATAAAAAGAAACAAAATCTTTTAGCAAAAAAAATTTGACAAAAAAATTTACTGTTAAAATTTTTATTTAACTAATATTTTCTGTTGTTGTTCTTTTCCGGTTGCAACTTCTTTGCCGAACAATTCATAAAAACTTACTTTAGGAATTCCTAATGCACCGTCTTTAGATTCGATATAAACTTTTTCTAAAAAACAATCTACATCATTTATTTTTATTACCGCTTTAGGAACACGATAGGGCTTTTTTCATTTATTTTTCCTGCATCGGTCAATACAGCATCGTAATTTACTACATTAGCATTTTTGCTTCTTTCTATAACAAACAAATTAACAGTTTTATCTGCATATAAACTTACAGCTGATAACAAAAATAAAAAACAAAGTGTAAATATTTTTTTCATTTTTTTCTCCGTTATAAAAAAATTAAAAACTTATATTATTTAGACTAATATTAATATCGAATTGTTATAATTTTATTGTTTTAATAAAGATTTTCTGTATCTGTTTATAAATATGATGAATATGTTTTTGAATATGGCAAATGCCGGAACCGCAATTATCATCCCTATAATTCCGCCGATATTTGCACCGAACAACAAAGCGAAAATCATTGTAACCGGTCCCAAATTTACATTTTTACCAACAATTAACGGCTGAACAACATGCCCGTCTATCTGCTGTATAATTTCCAAAGCAATAAAAACATATAAAACCATTGTAATTGATTTATATTGTATTGCCGTTGCAAGCACACCTGATATCATAGCTACGGCAGGACCGAGATAAGGAATTACATTAAATAAGCCGGAAACAATACCTATTATAATTGCATATTTAACATTAAAACTAAACAAAATCAAACTTGTTGCTATTCCTATAAAAAAAACTTCAATAATCTGTCCTCTTATATATCCGCCCAAAACAGAATTTGCTTCATACATAAACGATATGAAAAATTCAACATATTTTGCAGGAAGAAACTGAATAATACCTTCTTTAGCTTTATTTACACCCAACAACATAAAAAAAGTTATTATCGGAATTAAAATTATAACCGTTATTACGGATACTACCGACGTGATATGTTTCGGCAAAGATTCTAATTTGTTTACAATTAAATCCATAAATCCGTTTTCGGAATTTTCGGTTGTTGTAACAATAGTGTTTGTATATTTTTTTAAAAAAGGAATTTTTTTAGCAATATTATTACAACTTTCTTTAATAAGTGTTTCATATTTAGGATAATTTTGGGCAAGAGATTTTATTTCCGTATTTATAACGGGAACCAACAAAGTAACAATAACAGCAAATGATGCTATAACAAATACAGTAACAAAACTAACGGCAACCCATCTTTGAACACCGGACAACATTATTTTATTTATTATCGGAGAAATTAAATAACTCAGTAAACCCGCTATTATAAAAGGAAGAATAATTTGCCTTGATAAATAAAGTATTCCGCACATAAAAAACAGCAGCAAAACGGATATGATAAAAATTTTTGTTACTCTGTTATCTTTCATGATTATATCTCTTATAAAGTATTTGTAATATTTTTTTAAACATCCTGAAGCCTATACTTTCGTCTTTTTCCATCAATGTTTCAATATCATCTTTATATAATAAGTATATTTCGCTGTCTTCCAATGCCGTTGCGGTATCTGCATAAACTTCATTGGCATTAAAAACATATTTTTGCCCGAACAAATCTCTTTTATGTATAATTCTTTTGTTTTTGGTATCATCCAATTCCACCTTGCCGGATTTTACAATACAAAGTAACTTTGCGTCTTGACCTTTTTTATAAATAATTTCTTTTTTTAAATAAGTTTTTTTATATATGTGAGCACGAATTTTTTTTAATTGAAATACACTTAAACAGTCAAAAGAGTCTATGCTTTTTAAAAATAAAACATCCTTTTTTAAATCCGTATTGATAAAAAATTTTAAAATTAAATTTTTAATTTTCATAAAACCTCAGTTTTTCCTTTGTATTTTTCTATATTTTGCCATTATATATAAAATCTGTAAGTTTTTCAAGCAAAAAAAATTTGACAAAAAAATTTTTTTGTTGTATAATTGTTGTGGCTATTAAATAAAAGCTTTCAGCAAAGGTGCTTAATGATGAAAATCTTTAAGCACCTTTTTCTTTTTGAAGTTATGTTCTTTTATAGATTCCGCATCAATTGCGATCATCATAAAGCGATTGTTGTATAGGACAAAGGAGTCCGGAAGAAAATCTTTCGGGCTCCTTTCTTTTTTTAAATATAAAAAAACTTATAAGCTTTAAGCTATAAGCAATAAACTAAAAAGTGCAAAGTGTTTTTAAAGGAGGAAGAAATGAAAAAGTTGTTGGTTGCAATGTTTTTGCTTTTTATTTCCTTAAGTGTATTTGCTCCCGTATATGCACAGGAAATTACTGCGGAAACACAAATTGAACAGGAAATCACAAATGAGGTAAACGGTGCAGATACGACATTTATTATAATTTGTGCCGCACTTGTTATGGTTATGACGCCGGGCGTAGCATTATTCTACGGCGGTATGGTTAGAAGAAAAAATGTTTTAGGAACATTGATGCAAAGTTTTGTTGTCTTGGGAATAGCCACCGTTATATGGCTTATTTACGGGTACAGTTTAGCGTTCGGTCCCGATATAGGGCATGTAATAGGAAGTTTAAAATGGACATTTCTGGACGGTGTAGGTTTAGAGCCCGACCCTACATACTCTTCTACCATACCGCATCAATTGTTTATGGCATTTCAAATGATGTTCGCAATTTTAACACCGGCACTTATCACCGGAGCTTTTGCTGAAAGATTTAAATTCAAATCTTTTATAGTTTTTATTGCAGTTTGGTTAACTATAGTTTATTGCCCTATAGCTCACTGGGTATGGGGACAAGACGGCTGGATTAAAAACTTGGGCGGACTTGACTTTGCAGGCGGGCTTGTTGTTCATATAGCGTCGGGAACTTCCGCTTTTGCTGCCATACTGATAATGGGAATAAGAAGAGGTTATCATTCCGAAGCTATGCCGCCTCATAATTTGCCTCTTACTTTTATAGGTGCAACAATATTGTGGATAGGATGGTTCGGCTTTAATGCGGGAAGTGCATTGGCTGCTTCCGGACTTGCCGTATCGGCACTCGTCGTTACCCATATTGCCGCAGGTGCAGCATTAATATCTTGGTCTGTAAGCGAATGGATATACAGAGGGAAACCTACCGTTTTGGGAGCGATTTCAGGTGCAGTTGCGGGACTGGTTGCAATTACTCCCGCCGCAGGATTTGTTACTCCTGTTTCGGCGTTATTCATAGGTTTGGCAGGCGGTGCGGTATGCTTCTTTGCGGTAAACTTAAAAGAAAGATTCGGATATGATGATTCTTTGGATGTTGTCGGTGTACATGGAATAGGCGGAATTACGGGGGCATTACTTACCGGAATATTTGCGACTACGCTTATTAACCCCGACGGAGCTGACGGTGGAGTAGCTCTTTTGAAAATACAAACAATAAGTGTTATGGCGACGATAGTTTACTCTTTCATAGTTTCGGTAATAATATTAAAAATTATAGATAAGACTATGGGCTTAAGAGTTTCAGACAGACAGGAGCTTGAAGGATTGGATTTGTCGCAACACGGCGAAAGCGGATATAGATTCTAGAAGATTGGAAGATTAGAAGATTAGAAGATTGGAGGAAAAAGATGAAAAAAATCTGTGCAATAGTAAAGCCCTATATCGTTGAAGATATAAAAAACGCTCTTACTGAAATAGGAGTTCACGGACTTACAAAATCAAATGTGGAAGGGTTTGGCAAACAGGGCGGACATAAAGAAATTTACAGAAGCAAGGAATACAGCGTAAATTTTATTATGAAAGCAAAAATAGAAGTGGTAGTGTCTGATGAACTTGTTGACAAAGTTATTGACGTTATCATTAAACAGGCAAGAACAGGCGATATCGGCGATGGGAAAATTTTTGTTTATCCCGTGGAGAGAGTTATCAGAATAAGAACAGGCGAAGAAGGTGCGTCTGCCATATAGCAGATTATTTTAATAATTTATAAATCCGCTGCAGCGAGTCTGATATATACAACAGGCTCGCTGCAGTTTTATATAAAATTCATATTTTACAGCATGGGGTTCGCTTTTTGAATGTTGGAAAATGTTGGAAGTTTATAATATTATAATAAATTTAACCAAGAAATTATCTTATTCTTAACTTGTTCGTTATAACTTGCATCTAAATTATTAAAACTTTCTCCACGCAGAATATTTGCATTTTTAGCTTTAGCTTTAAAATCCTCAAAGTACGTTCCGTAATTGCTTCCCTGTGTAGAAAAAGGAACAACTTTTTTATTCTTAAAATCAAACTCTTTTAAAAATTCAAGCACAACAGGTGCTGCCGTGTACCACCATATGGGAGAACCCACAAAAATAGTATCGTATTTATCTATATCAGGAAAATCATTTATTATTTCAGGATAATTTCCCGACGAAATCTGTTTTTTTGACGTTATATATAACGACGGTCCCTGCTTTATTTCTTCTTTTGGTTTTATTTCATAAATATCGGCATTTGTAAAAGATTGTATTTGTAATGCAATATCTTTTGTATTTCCCGTTAAAGAATAATACATCACAATGGTCTTTCCTAAATTTGCATTCAAAGCAACCGAATTCGAATACTTTTCCATTTCGGTTTTATTCTTTTTAGATACTTTGTATAAATGTATTAAAGAAAGTATTCCTACAATTACAACTATTGCCAACACCGCATATAAAGTTATTTTCATAAATTCTCCTTATTTCTTCCGAAAAAAATTTTAATAATAATTTATTATATCAAATAAAGGAGCTCTTTTGTCAAGAAAAAATTTCTGTTGACAAAAAAAATATTTTTTTATAATATATAAACCTACCCTAAAGGTAGGTAGGTAATTCAACAAATTTCGGAGAACTTTTTATAATGAACAAAAGAAATGTATATTTGGATAACAGTGCAACAACTCAAACAAGGTCAGAAGTTATAACTGAAATGATGCCATATTTTTCAAACATTTACGGAAACGCATCATCAGTTCACACTTACGGACAGAAAGCAAAAGCTGCATTAACAAAAGCAAGAGAAACTTTTGCAAAACTTATAAATGCTCAGTCTCCGGAAGAAATAATATTTACTTCTTGCGGAACGGAAGCCGACAATATTGCAATCGTCGGCAGTTTGCTTGCGAATGATGGGAATCATGTTATAACAAGTAAAATAGAGCATCATGCGGTTTTATTTACTTGTCAAAATTTGGAAAAACATGGTTATAAAGCAGATTACATTTCCACAAACAATATCGGCAGAATAAATATTGAAGAACTAAAAAGTAAAATTACCGACGATACGGTTATTGTAAGCATAATGCATGCAAATAATGAAATAGGTGTAATGGAACCTATTGAAGAAGTATCTAAAATTTTAAAAGACATAAATAAGACAAGAAAAAATAAAATTTTATTACATACCGATGCCGTTCAAACAGCCGGCAAAATAAAACTTGATGTTCAAAAACTCGGTGTAGATTTACTGTCGGTTTCAGGACATAAATTTTATGGTCCTAAAGGGATAGGAGCTTTATACATACGAAAAGGAACAAAAATTGAACCGTTATTCCACGGTGGACATCATGAATTCGGAATGAAACCGGGAACGGAAAATGTTGCGGGAATAGTCGGTATGACAAAAGCATTGGAACTTGCAAACTTGGAAATGGAAAAAGAAAACAGAAAGATATTTTATTTAAGGAAAAAACTTGCAGACGGAATTATAGAAAAAATTCCGGAAATTGTAATAAATACAGACATTTATAGTTCTGTTCCCAATGTACTGAGTGTAAGTTTTAATTATATCGAGGGAGAAACTCTGTTGTTAATGCTTGATATGGCAGGCATTGCGGCATCGGCAGGTTCGGCATGTGCAACCGGTTCCGCCGAGCCGTCACATGTATTATCCGCAATAGGAGCAAATCCTTTAGCCGCACAGGGAACTTTAAGATTTTCTTTGGGGAGATATAATACCGATGAAGATATAGATTATGTTTTGGAAGTCTTGCCTAAACTCGTCGAACGAGTTCGCCAAATGTCCCCAATTTGGAAAAAACGTTAATCGATTTTTTCGGAGATATATTTGTAGTTTTCATACATCCAAACATCTATATATCCATACATCAAAATTTGTGAAGCAATTTTGAAAGGAGAAAGTATGTTAATATCTACACGCGGGCGTTATGCCATCAGAGCAATAATAGACTTGGCACAAAATTCAAATGGGGAATATATCCCCATGAAAGATGTTGCTCAAAGACAGGAAATATCATTAAAATATTTGGAAAAAATTTTACCTATACTTACAAAACATAAAATTATCGAAGGCGTTCATGGTAAAGGAGGAGGGTATAAATTAAGTAAGAATATAAAAAAATATAAAATTATAGATATATTAAAACTTACAGAAGGAGACCTTGCACCTGTTGCTTGCCTAAAAAAAGGGGCGGCAAAATGCAAAAGAAAATCAGAGTGCAAAACTTTGCATATGTGGAACAAATTTTATGAAATTATAAATAATTTCTTTGGGGCTATAACAATAGAAGATTTGGTAAACAACACTAAAGATTTTGATATTTATACAAATTTACAGCAGATTATATAATGGAGGTAAAATATATGAAACAGATTTATTTGGATAACCAGTCAAATACAATGACGGACGACAGAGTTTTTGAAGCAATGGTTCCGTATATGAAACAAAATTACGGTAATCCGCAAAGCATTTACTCTTTGGGACAGATATCTAAAGATGCAATAGAACAGGCAAGAGTTTCTGTCGCAAAACTGATAAATTCAAACCCCGAAGAAATCATTTTTACATCTTGCGGTTCGGAATCAAATAATCTTGCAATAAAAGGTTATGCTTACGGAAATTCAAAAAAAGGAAAACATATTATAGTTTCCGCAATAGAACATTTTTCCGTTTTAAATGCCGTTAAAAGTTTAGAGAAAGACGGCTTTGAAGTTTCTTATATTCCCGTCGATAATAAAGGTTTTATATTATTGGACGAACTGAAAAAAGCAATAAGAAAAGATACAATACTTGTATCTATTCAATATGCAAATACAGAAGTAGGAACCATTCAAAATATTGACGAAATATCGAAGACAGTTAAAGAAAAAAACATTGTTTTTCATGTTGATGCAGTTGTTGCGGCAGGAGTTATACCGATAGACGTAAAAAAATCGAACATTGATATGTTGACATTTTCAGGCTCGGTAATATACGGTCCTAAAGGTACTGCTGCTCTTTATGTAAAAAAAGGAATTTATTTAAAACCTCAAATAGACGGCGGAGTTCAGGAATTTAATAAAAGAGCAGGAACGGAAAATGTTCCCGCGATAGTCGGCTTCGGAGTTGCATGCGATATAGCGTTAAACGAAATGCAACAAAATTACGACAAAACAATAAAATTAAGAAACAGACTTATTGACGGATTACAAAAAAATATAAAATATATTTATCTTAACGGACCTACGGAAAACAGATTATCGACAAATGTTAATTTTTCCATAGAATTTGTCGAGGGGGAATCTCTTTTTCTTTTGTTGGATGCGAAAGGAATAATGGCGGCCAGCGGTTCTGCATGTGCAAATAAATCTTTAAAAATCTCGCACGTATTGACGGCACTTAATGTAGATGTTGCCGTCGGACAAGGCTCTATAGTATTTACGTTATCAAAATACAATACGGAAGAAGAAATAGATTATGTTGTAAAGGAATTTCCTGCAATAGTTGAAAGATTAAGAATGATGTCTCCGTTATACGACCATTTTAAAACTACCGGTGAAAGAATGGAAGCCGGTCCGGGAACAGACTACGACCACCACGGCAATGTACAATGTACAATGTAGAATGTACAATTAACGACGAGATGCTTCGACAAGCTCAGAATGACAGACGAGAACGACAGTTGAATAGTTGAATAGTTTCAACGACAGCTGAACAGCTGAGAAGCTGAAAAGCTGAAAAGCAAATTCGTCCTCAGCTTATCAACTAAGATTTTGCGGAGCAAATTTGGTAACAGTAAAAAAATATAAACATATAAAATAATTTTAAGTAAAATAATAATATAGAGGTGGAATAAAATGGCTTTTTACAATGAAAAAGTAATGGATCATTTTGCAAATCCAAGAAATGTCGGAGAAATAAAAGATGCATCAGGTGTTGGCGAAGTCGGTAATCCCGTATGCGGAGATATGATGAAATTTTATATTAAAGTGGAAAACAACATTATAAAAGATGTTAAGTTCAAAACTTTCGGATGCGGAGCTGCAATAGCGGTATCATCAATGGTTTCCGAGATGGCAATAGGAAAAACAATTGAAGAAGCTCTTGCTCTTACAAATGAGGCCGTTGCAAAAGAACTTGGCGGGCTTCCTCCTCATAAAATGCATTGTTCTAATCTCGGTGCAGATGCACTGCACAAAGCAATTGAAGATTATAAAAACAAAAACTCATAGAAATATTTTCTTTTTTCTTATTGACAAATAAAAAATTTTTTTGTAATATATCTGCCTACCTTGTTGGTAGGTTAATCAAAGACCAACAATGTATGACGTACAATAAAACGACGGAACTGAAATTAATAATAAAACAAATTTAGGATAAAATTATGATTTTACAAATTAATAAAACAAAAAAGAACTTAATACAAAAAATTTTGCGATGTTACGAGGAAAATAGTTTACGAATGTGAAGCCTAACAAATTAACAATTGATGTAATTTTTTTTGAAGCAAAAATCTAAATATAAAAAGACAACAAATCTCGAAGCAGTTGGCAAAACTGCAAAGTTTGAGACGAGACAAATACAATGACGTAGTACAAAATATGCAGTCGTCATAAATAATAAGGAAAAACAAGGAGAATAAAAAAATGACTAACAAATATAAATTTGAAACACTTCAATTACATGTAGGGCAGGAGACACCGGATTCTGCGACAGACGCAAGAGCAGTTCCGATATACGCAACAACATCTTATGTTTTTAAGGATTCCGCAACGGCAGCAGGCAGATTCGGGCTTACCGTTCCGGGAAACATTTACACAAGATTAATGAACCCGACTTCCGATGTTTTGGAAAAAAGAATTGCTGCACTTGAAGGCGGAGTAGCCGCACTTACAACGGCTTCCGGAGCTGCCGCAATTACTTATGCAATTCAAAATATCGCAACGGCCGGAGATCATATAGTATCTTCTACAAATCTTTACGGCGGAACATACAATTTGTTTGCAAATACTTTAAAAGAACAGGGAATATCAACAACTTTTGTTGACCCGTCAAATCCCGAAAATTTTGAAAAAGCAATAAAAGAAAACACGAAACTTCTTTATGCAGAAACTCTCGGTAATCCTAATTCCGATGTTATAGATTTGGAAGCTATTTCCGCAATAGCACATAAACACGGAATACCTTTTATAGTTGATAGCACATTTGCCACACCTTACTTATTAAGACCTATCGAGCATGGTGTTGACATTGTGGTACATTCTGCAACAAAATTTATCGGCGGACACGGTTCGGTAATGGGAGGAGTTATTGTTGATGCCGGAAAATTTGATTGGGCACAAAACGACAAATTCCCGGGGCTTTCAAAACCTAATCCGTCTTACCACGGGGTAGTATTTACACAAGCTGTAGGAAATTTGGCATACATAATTAAAATAAGAACAACATTGTTAAGAGATCAGGGAGCGGCAATATCTCCTTTTAACTCTTTCTTATTGTTGCAAGGGCTTGAAACTCTCTCTTTAAGAGTAGAAAGACATGTAGAAAATGCTCTTAAAGTTGTTGATTTCTTGAAAAATCATCCTCAGGTTGCAAAAGTAAATCATCCGTCTTTAGAAACAGGAAAACAAAAAGAATTATATGACAAATATTTTCCGAAAGGTGCCGGTTCGATATTTACATTTGAAATTAAAGGAACGGCGGAAACAGCAAAGAAGTTTACGGAAAGTTTAAAACTGTTCTCACTTCTTGCAAATGTTGCTGATGTAAAAAGCCTTGTAATACATCCTGCGTCAACAACACATTCACAACTTTCCGAAGAGGAATTGTTAAGCGGCGGAATAAAGCCGACAACCGTCAGACTGTCAATAGGAACCGAGCATATAGACGATATTATTGATGATTTGAAGCAGGGTTTTGAAGCAGTTAAGTAAAGCCGAGGGATGGGAACAAAAAGAGAAGCGATTTTAGTTGAATAGTTGAATAGTTGAAGAGTTGAATAGTTGAAAGGTTTTAACGACAACGACCAACTACGGGATTCCCGACAGAAACACTCGGGAATGACTGACGAAAAGGATGGAAGGATAGAATATTTGCTAAAGGCAATTTGGAGGTAAATATATGAAAAAAATATTGTTAATAATTTCAGTTTTAGCTGTTGTTGTTTCCGTAAGTTTCGCAGAGTGTTGTAGCTGTGGCAATGATAGTTGTAGTACCGACAGTAACAGTTGTTCAACGGCAGAATGCCCGCAGAAGTAAAATTGCTGAAAGCAATTTTGGTTGTTATGAAATGTAAAAAAAGGAGAATTTAAAATGTCAAAAATATATACAGCAGCAGATCAATTAATAGGGAAAACTCCTTTGTTAGAGTTTACCCACATAGAGAAAGCAGAAAATTTAGAAGCAAAAATAATTGCAAAATTGGAATATTTTAATCCTGCAGGTTCGGTAAAAGACAGAATTGCAAAAGCAATGATAGAAGATGCGGAAGAAAAAGGATTATTAAAACCCGGTTCTATAATTATAGAACCTACAAGCGGAAATACAGGTATAGGACTTGCGGCAGTAGCTGCGGCAAAAGGTTATAAAATAATCATTGTGATGCCTGAAACAATGTCCGTAGAAAGAAGACAATTAATGAAAGCTTACGGTGCGGAACTTGTTTTAACCGAAGGTGCAAAAGGTATGAAAGGTGCTATTGCAAAAGCACAGGAACTTAAAGAACAAACTCCCGGCAGTTTTATTCCGGGACAGTTTGTAAATCCTGCAAATCCAAAAATCCACAGAGATACGACAGGTCCTGAAATTTGGGAAGATACCGACGGAAAAGTTGATATTTTTGTTGCAGGTGTAGGAACAGGCGGAACAATTACGGGAGTAGGGGAATATTTGAAAAGTAAAAATCCTAACATAAAAGTTGTTGCTGTTGAACCTGCAACGTCGGCAGTACTTTCTACAGGTGTAGCTGGAGCTCATAAAATTCAAGGGATCGGAGCAGGTTTCGTTCCCGATGTTTTGAATACAAAAATTTATGATGAGGTCATCGCCGTTGAAAATGAAGAGGCTTTTTCTGCAACGAGATCGAACGGTAAAACAGAAGGCTTTTTAATTGGAATTTCATCGGGTGCTGCTCTTTGTGCGAGTTTGAAATTAGCTCAACGCCCGGAAAATGCAAATAAAAATATTGTCGCAATATTCCCGGATAATGGCGAGCGTTATTTATCATCAGGAATATTTCAGGCTTGTTTGCGCCCTTCCCCTGAGAAGTGATTATAGATGTAGGCTCCACAGAACATTCGCGCTCGGCAAACTCCCACCAGCCTGTGCGACGGTAGAG
>CALGGE010000003.1 GCA_937916125.1 uncultured Elusimicrobia bacterium
CATCGGTGTCAAACGCACGTAGGGTGCTTTTTTAGCTTTTCAAAACAAATATAATTTGTTATAATATATCCGTCATGAAGAATAAAGTTTTTAGAATTGTGTCGGCAATAATACTGCTTTCTTTTTTGTATTTTGGAATACTTTATTGTTTTCAAAACTATTTTTTATTTTCTCCCGGCGGAAAATATAAATCTCCGAAGGAATCAGGTAACGAAATATTTAAAGAAAATATTATAAAAGCGGAAGACGGTACGGATATAATGACATGGTTTTTTGAAGGTGATCCGGATAAACCGTTAATACTTTATTTTCACGGAAACACCGGACAGATAGCAAGGTTTGCCCCTCTAATGAAAAATATTGTAAATAAAGATTATTCCGTAGCAATGATTGAATACAGAGGGTTTGGAAATACAAAAGGGAAAATATCTCAGAAAACCGAATTTTCCGATGCCGTTTCTTTTTACGATTACTATAAAAAGAGAACCGATAAAAAAATTATTTTGTACGGTTATTCTTTCGGATGTGCGTTCGCCTTGGGACTTACTCAATACAGAAATCCGGACGGGATTATTTTGACGGCACCTTTTTCATCTTTATATCAGGAAGTAAAAGAATATCCCGTACCTTTAGCATTTTTGGTGTTAAAAGATAAATATCCTTCCGATGAATACATAAAAAATGTAAAATGTCCTATTTTAATTATGCATGGTTTGGATGATAAATTGATTGATTGTTCTCATTCCGTATCTTTAGCGGAAGCTGCTACAATTAAATCCGAAGATATGAGTTTTGTTTTGATTAATAATGTTAATCATCACGATATTTATTTTAAAGAAATAAATATTCCTTTAATCCTTGACTGGTTGAAAAAATTGCAAGATAAATTTTAAACTTCCAAATATGGAGCCAGTTTTGCCAAGATACCGTCCGTATAAGAATTTTCCCCGAGAAGAGTTTTTCTGAGAGATACAACTTCATCGATGGAAACAGGTTTTAAATGTGCAACCTTGTTTCTGATGTTTTTGCATTTTTGCAGACTTTTATATTCTTTGTTGCTTAAATGTGCTTTATTCCGCACTTCTCTTATGCCGTTATCCAATATTTTTTTGGGGTTTAATCTGTTCTTTATATTTTGTTCTTCATCCGGAACTTTTGTGTCGTCTTGTTTTTCAAATTCTTCAGAACCGAACGCACTTACCATAACAATTCTTTCAAATGTTTTTACATAACAATTGGCTATTGCCGACGGTTCCATTGCGTGTGTGTCTTTATATTTGTTGTATAAAAATTCCCCCGTTGCAATATATTTTATTATGACGGAATCTTCCGTAAAGTTTTTTAAATCTTTAAATGCCGTTTTTATTTTTTCTTCAAGTTCCGTTATTTTGGAATTAAAATCATTTTCCTCTTTAAGACGTTTTAAAAGGTCATTATATTTATCGTTTAATAATTTATGTTCCAAATGATATTTTTTTACCACGGTTCTTTTAAAGAACATATATACGGCAACGGTAATGATAAATATAAAAAACAGATAAAAAAATATAAAGTGTAATTTGTATTTCAAAACAAAATCCAATGTCTTCGGATTTGTTGTAATAAAACCCATTAATCTGTCGAGAGATATTATATCTTTGTTTTCAATAATTTCAAGAACTCTTACCTTTCGTCTTATACCGTCATAATCTTTGTCGTGGGCTTCGGTAAAAGAAACTGTTTTGTTGTCTTTAAATAAATCCAAAAATAAAGTTTTAATTTCGTTGACAATTTGAGGATGTTCATTTTTAAACTCTTCGTTGACCCATAAAGGATCGTTAGGTATGGAATACGGAATTTCAAAAACTTTAATATCGGAATTGTTTTTAAATAACGGGTCATCATTAAGCAGTCCGTAGAAAGAACAGCATGCGTCCCATTTGCCGTTTATGACATACTTATAAACATCTGCCGCCTTGGGAGATTTGTCGTCCGCAAATTCTTTTTCAATAAATATATTGTTTTCTGCCAAAAATAATTTAGGATATAAATATCCTGATGCGGAGTTAGGATTGGTAAAATAAAATTTGCCGGATTCCAAATCTTTGAGAGATGTTATTTTGTCTTTTCTTGCAATTATTACGGAAAGATAATCGTACTTTATTTCATTATTTATGGTATAAACGGATTTTAGTATTGCCGTATTTTGAAGAGAATATACATAAGTCAAAGGCGAGCCTTTGTAAAAGTCGCTGTTTCCTCTTTCCATATCTACAAGAAAAGTGTCGTAGTCTAACACTTTTATCACGACGGTTTTATTTAACTTTGTTTTAACGGCACTTGATATTTCCTGCTTGAAATTGTATAAACTGTCTCCGCTCAAAATCGCTATTTTAATTTGTTCGGGAGAATTTGTGTCAGTTTGGCTATATGCAAAAAGTTCGGATTTTGTAAATATTAGAAAGAATAATAGAAATAATAATATTATTTTGGTTTTTTTCATAATTTGAGTATTATATCATATTCAAAAAAAATATAAAAGGAAAAAACGCCAAATGTTTTGGCGTTTTTTCGATAGTTAACTTATATTTTTTATTAACATTATTGTC
>CALGGE010000004.1 GCA_937916125.1 uncultured Elusimicrobia bacterium
TTTCAAACATCTGATTTATCTTTTCTTTATCGAATGTGTATTCTCCGCTTTCGCTGAACGCATATACCGTCATTGTTACACCATCTTTGGTGATTGTATAACTTCCATCTCCGTTATCTACTACCGTATACCCGGCATTCGTCAAAGAATTTTGTGTTTCAAACATCTGATTTATCTTTTCTTTATCGAATGTGTATTCTCCGCTTTCGCTAAACGCATATACCGTCATTGTCACACCATCTTTGGTGACTGTATAACTTCCGTCTCCGTTATCTACTACTTGATATCCTGACTCCGTCAACGAACTAATCATTTCCTCATTAGTTGCTTGCTGTGCTAAATATTCCTGATATGCCGATACTATCCCTGCCGCATCACCTGCTACCTGCTCCCCGTCAGCATTCCATATTAAATCATCTATATTCCCTGTATATGTTATCCCTGCATCCGCCAATGCCTGTCTGACGTCCGCTCTTAACTGGTCTGCTGCCGCATCGGCATCTGCTTCTGCTTCTTCAGTTTCTGCTTCACCAGCTTCACTTTCTTCCTCAATTTCGCCGGTTCCTTGTTCTTCTCCGGTTACCTCAGTTTCTGCTTCTACTTCTTCAGTTTCTGCTTCACCAGCTTCACTTTCTTCCTCAATTTCATCGGTTTCTTGTTCTTCACCGGTTACCTCAGTTTCTGCTTCTGCTTCTTCAGTTTCTGCTTCACCGGCTTCACTTTCTTCCTCAATTTCGCCGGTTCCTTGTTCTTCACCGGTTACCTCAGTTTCTGCTTCTACTTCTTCAGTTTCTGCTTCACCGGCTTCACTTTCTTCCTCAATTTCGCCGGTTCTTTGTTCTTCTCCGGTTGCCTCAGTTTCTGCAACAGTCGTCTCTGAAGGTGTCCCGGATATTTCGGGAACATTAGTTTCAGACGTTTCAGTTTCTGTAGGCGTACCGGTATTTTGAGGTTCTGTTTGAGCAGATGTCTCAGTTTGAGATTCTGTTTGGGGTTCTGTTTGAGCAGATGTCTCAGTTTGCACTTCTGTTTTGTCACTACTGTCTTCTTCTTGAACTTGCTCTTCCCCTCCGATGATATCATCAACGAGTTCCACTGATATATCTGCTGCATCGCTGAGAGTTAATATATCTACTACATCTGATAATGATTGTGTTGCTGCTTCGGTTGCTATATCTACAGTAGATGGCTGTTCAGTTTCTACTGTCTGAGTAGGAGCAGAAGTCTCTTCCTGCTGTGCGGGAGCTGCTTCTGTCGGAGTCTGTTCCGTTTCTGCTGTTTGAGTAGGAGCAGATTCTGTTTCTGCTGCTTTAGGCTGTTCTGTTTCTGCTGATGCCTGTTCCTTTTCCACTGCTTCAGGAGCAGAAGTCTCTTCCTGCTGTGCGGGAGCTGCTTCTTCCGGAATTTCGACTACAGGTTCCGATACTTCGGGAACAGATTCTTCAACTACCGGTTCTTCTGCTTCAGGAGCAGAAGTCTCTTCCTGCTGTGCGGGAGCTGCTTCTTCCGGAGTTTCGACTACTGTTTCCACTACTTCGGGAACAGATTCTTCAACTACCGGTTCTTCTACTTCAGGAGCAGAAGTCTCTTCCTGCTGTGCGGGTTCTTCGTAAACAGGTTCAGGTTCCGCTACGGGTTCCGGTTCAGGTTCGGCTGCGGGTTCTTCATAAACAGGTTCAGGAGCCGGTTCCGGTTCATATGATTCCGCAGGTTCTTCGTAAGAAGAACCGCTGTCTCCGGCTTCTTCTGCACCGCCTTCTACCTCTTCATCAGCACCAAAAGTGCGGAATAACTCAACATATCCGACTTTTTCTTTTCCTTCCAAAGTTATGTCGGTTAATATAATATTAGAATCCTTTATGACAAGACCTTTATTTGAAATTCTGTTCCAAACTTCATCCATAAAGTTTGGATTATTTTCAATATTAATAACAATATTTTCACTTTCAACACCGTCAACTATTACTTCATTACCGTTTTTTGTAATCCTAACGTAATGTCCTGTCCCGTCTGCAGTTTGAACATTCAATATAACATTTGCATTTTCATTTTCATACAGGACATCATCAATTTCTTCTTGAGAAAGAGAATAGCCGTTATAAGTAAGCCCATAAGCCTGCAAAGTTGCCTGCATAGACAACGCAGAAATAAAAGTATTATCCGATGCATTTATATTACCTATACCGTAAGCTCCCAAAGCCAAATCTCTTGCTACAAGTTGGAATGACAACTCTGATAAATTGGTTCCCGTAACACCTTTTACTATTTCAGCCAAGTTATCTACGGCACAGTTTGAAGCTTCAGCATAATTTTCGCTAACAAAATTTGTAATAGTTTCTACTATTGACTGTTCTGCAAACTTTTCTTCTCTTTCAATAGCGGAAATTCTATTATTTACAAATCTTGTAAGAACTCTGTCTGCAGAAGAGTTTCCCTGTTCATCAAATACTAAAACTTCTTTTCCGTTCCATACACCCACAACCTCATTATTTCTATATACAATACCTTCTTGTCTCAACATATATGTGGGGCTTGAAACTGCGGAAGAAACTCTGCCCGCCGCACCCATAACAAAACCTATTAATGTCATAAAATATGTTATTGCACTTGTGTATTTTTCTTCCACCAAGGCCTTTGATATTAAAATACCGCCACCTATAGCAATTGCACCTGTTATTAAAAATGCAGGATTTACGAACATTGATGCTAATGCAGCTATAGAAAATGTTCCTTTTATAATACCAAGTCCTAAAGTCGCTACGGAAGTATATACTATCTGTAAACCAAAAACATCTTTTAACCAACTGAACTTTCCTCGGTTTGCAGCATCTATTCTTGACTGCATTCTCTCATAAGTTATAAAAGCCGCTGCAACCAAAGTAATAAACAAAGGCATTATAACTAAAGATATTGCCGATAAAGATAACACCGCCGCACCAAAATATATTGCACCGACAAATAAACCTATAGAACCAAGCCCGGCCAAAATATAACCGATAGTTTTGGCATTTATTAAGAATTTTTCTCCCTGTATTTGAGGAATACCATATTGAGCAAACAAAACGCCCGCTATAGCAACAACACCTAATACAACCGCTGCAACAGGAGAAATAAGAGCTGTTAACATACTGCCAACTGCTATTGCCGCAATACCGCCCGTAACTACACCTGTTACCGTATGAGTTACACTTTTTTTAACATTATCCTGAGGAACTTTTTTCTGTTTGGCAAGGGCATCTGTATTTTTTATCGCAACAACTAAGCCTGATATAAAAGCACCACCTGTTGCAAGTACGGCAATCATAACAACAACAGGAGAAGAAACGAAAATTCCTGCAAGCAATGCCAAGAAACCCAATGATAAACCTATCGTCATAGAGGAATTTAAAATTCTGTTAATTACAGAAGAAGCTGCTGATTTTAAATCTTCATTATTTCCCGTCTGTATTGCTTTGGCTATATTTATATTATCCTGTTCGGAAACATAAGCATTAACTCTATCCACAAACATTTTCTTTATTAATAACGTGCCTACTATACCTATTAAAGTTCCGATAACCAAGACAGGTGCAACTGCAACTGCAGGAACAAACCCGCCTAAAACCAATAAAGATATTCCGCCCAAAACACCAAAAGAACCTACTATTGAAATAACTTTTAAAATTCTTCCGGTTAATTTTCTTATTTCAGTACCGAAATTTCTTTTTGATGAAAACATATTTTCATCAACAGAAGAAACCGATAATCCTATATTATCAAAAAACTCTGCAGATCTTCCTAAAACTTCTCTCTTTAAATTTTCTTCCAACCCTTCAGTATTTGCAGAAAGTCTCTGTGCTATCAAACTTGTTGCATCGGCATTAACAAAACTATACAACATACTGCTCGATTGAGAACCGAACTCTCTTGATATTCTGCCTGAATATTCTTCGTTTTCATTTAAGTCTTTTTCCCAAACATCTTGGCTTGCTTGACTGATTATAAATTCTATTCTTTGTTTGAATACAGCTGCAATTTTTCTATCTTTTTCATTATCAAATAATGCATTTATTACATCATCTGCAGTAAACTGCTGTATTTGCTTACCAAACAAAGCTTGTTTTCTTGCAGCTTGCAAAGGAGCAAGTCCCATTCCTCTTTTTGCTCTTGAAGCATTTTGTTCATCAAGCATTCTAAAAAACTCAGTAAGGACTGACTGTATCTTATCACCGTTTCTTCTTAAAAGAATGTTGCCATCTTCATTTGTAACTGACCGTATAAAAGAAGAGTATTTCTGTTCATCCGTTTGAGTTACTTTATTCTGCAAGTTTGTTGCAATAGTTTCCGTATTTGAAAGCTGTCTCGTATTTCTTAAATATTTTTCCAATATTGCAATAAATTCATAATTTTCAAAACCAAAATCTTCTGCTGCAGCTCTCAATGCATCAGTACTGTAAATATTGATAAGTGCTTCAGCATCGGTTTTCTTTCCTCTGCCGAATCTTCCAATCTGCTGAACTAACGTAGAATAACTTGAAGGATATGCTCTAATACCAAGTTTATCCAAGCCTTTCAATTCATTTAAGTTAACACCTCTGTCCATAGTCTGTGTAACTATAACAACTTGAAAAGCACCCTCGTTTATTGCATTTTTACGAGCTTCAAAGGTTTCTCCGTTAGTATCATCCAATACCAAAATTTTACTTTCTTCTATCCCGGACTTCAACAAAACATCTTTCAATGCAGCCACATCATTAGGTGTATTTTCAAATACAAAAGCAGTTCTTGGTTTTCCTTCAATACCGGAAGTAAAATCTTTTACCCATTGAGCAATTTTACCGTGTTTTGCCGCCTCGGTATCTTCAACAAAAAGACCGACTTCCACATCTTTTGCACCGAGTGTTGACGGCATATCAACAACATCTGCTATTGCCTGTAATGACGGGCTGGGCGTACCTGTCGCCAGTAATCTGTTAGCAATTTTATCCCAAGACAAGAACCCGAAAATATTTTCTTTATCAACCGTTGCGGAACCTTCCGGATTAACGGAAACACCTTTAGTCTTTTGATAAGCAATTATAGCCAAATGTGTTTTTTCGGAATTTTTAACATTAGGATCCTGGAAGAAACCGTCTTGGCCTCTTATCTGAATTTTCTTTTCACCATTTAAATCTATAATTTTATAATCTTCATTTTCCGTTATTGCATAATTTGCATTTAATGCTGCCTCTATCATTTCTACAAAATCTTGAGAATTTACTATTCTCTTTGCTTCGTCATTATTTAACTCTTTTATAATGTCCTGTTTTAAAGTTTTTATAATTTTTTCTGTTGAGCCTCTTTGTCTATAAAACTTAACACTCTTTCCGGATACATCATAATGTTTGCCTTTTTCAAAATAACCTATCTTATCTTGAAGCAAATCTGTTATTTTAACTTGAGTATCCGTCAATTCCTGAGATTTTGCCGTAGAATATTCCGTAGGCTTATTTACAACAAAATCGGCTTCATCGGCAAAATAAGAAACATTACCGATATTTATTTCACCCTTATCGGATTTTTGTTTCATATATGAAAAAACTTCCTGCATAGCAAAGAATATTTTTCCTGTCTGTTCAAAAACTTTATAATCAAGTGCTCCTTCAAGTTTTTGTTCAACACGTCCAAATTTACCGACAGAAAGAGTATATACCGTGTCTCCAGGTTTTTCACTTGTTCCGGGCTCTATATATGTTACTTCTATCGGACCTCTACCGATAGCTTTATTTATAAAACTATTATTTAAAAATTTAACTTTTTCTTCAGCATCTCTAAAAGTCAACAATTTTGCCGAAGTCGTATATAACAAGTTTGTATCGCCTTTTTTATACAGCTGTGCCATAGCCAAATTAAATGCTTCGGATTTTCCTCCGCCGACTTCCAAAATACCTATTCTTCCTTCCAGCATAAGCAAAGCTAAAGCTATCTGAACATTTGTTTGAGAAGAATCGCCATATTTATCCATATATTTTCTAAAAGCATCCAGCAAATCTTTATCAAGTAATTCCGGCTTTAAGTTCAAAGAACTTATCAAATCATTTAAACTTATTTTTTCATTACTTCCTGCTTTAATTCTGTTTGCTTTTTCAATTAAACCTTTCTCAGTCAAAACAGTTCTGTCTCTTAAGAATAAAGATTTTATCAAATTTCCTGCATACGCACCTAAAAAGCTGAATATATCACCAAATCCTACTATAAATTCTTCAAAATTACTAAACAATGATATTCTTGCCAAAGCACTGTTTTCAAAATTTATATGTCTTAATTCATGAGCAATAAACATAGAAAGTAAAGCATTTGAAAATACCGTATTTTTGAATTCTGTTCCATTCATAAACAACATCTGCAGCATAGGATAGTTGATATGAACTAAACCTTCTTCGATATGTCCGAATTCATCAGAAATTGAGTCTATCTTTATTTTATTTACATTTTCTTGATCAAAACCTAAAGTTGCTAATTTTGCATCAAAAACTTCTCTAAATCCTTCAGGCAGGAACTCATCATCTTCTATTTCATCATCAGATTCTGTTGCTTTTGCCTTTGCAATTCTCGACAAAAGTTTCATTCTCTTTACTCTGTTTTTCTTGGTTCTTTTTAATTTTGCTAACTGTCTTTCCCATGTATTTATATTTGATTCTATTTTTTCTCTTGTCAAATCTCTTTGATTTTGTGCTTGTGCAATTTTTTCTTCAAGATCTCTTTCAAGAGCATCATATTCCGGATTATCCTGAACACTTTCAAACAAACTTTCTTCATATTTTTTCAAACCAAATGCAGACCATGAAGTTACACCTACTAAAGCTGAAACTATAGCAACTACAGGTAAAAACGGAATTGCAATATTAGCAGCAAACAAAATGGTTGCTCCCGCAGCTGTTACAGATGCCCCCCAAGAAACTTTCAACATATTTTTCATCGTTTGTCTTACGGAAGAAACAGATTTCTGTGCTACTGTAGCAGGTTCATTACTCCATGTATTATCTTTGGCATCATATGTATAAGTTTTATTATTTACTGTCACTTGTATAGAATTTTCATCTATGTATGAAATTCTTGTATCTCCTGCAGCGGAAATATCATCAAAAAGTCTTTTTATCTCATCTTGAGATATACTCTTATATGAAGAAATTGCAGATATAACAGCACTTATTAAAGCTGCTACAGCATCTCTATCTTGTCCAAGAGCTTTGGACATCGGTAACGCAGCCAATGCCTGGAAAGAAATTTTTGCCTGTTCCTGAGCAATTCTGTAATACGTTTCTTCGGCAATTTTCGTATCGCCCGTAACATTAGGTGTAATAACAATGTTTGTGATATCGGCATTTGTCAAAAGTTCAGACAATCCCTGCGTATGGAAACCACCGGTTACGGTAATATAAATTTCCTTTGCATTTTTAAGAGAGTTCATGGTCTGTTGCAACTCGTCTGCTCCGGCAACCTCACCGTCTATTTTCTTGGCATTTAAAATATCTTTCATATTTTCCATAAAATAAAAGTTTCTGTCGAAGTTTATTTTATAGAAAGTGTCCGACATTATTTCATAATCCGCCAATGCAACAATTTCTCTGTTATCGATATATTTTACCCAAAGATTTTTAAATTTTTCGATATTTGCCTGATAATATTTGCAATCGTCAGCCGTAATCTTACCTGTTAAATACTGTTCATAATACTTAATAAAATTACTTAAGAAAACAACTTCGCTTTCGGCTCTGTTTTCAGACAATCTGTCGTTAACTTCATCTTTAAAATTCTGTTCTTCAACAATCAGTTCCAAAGGATTTATTTTTTGACTTAATTCTATATAAGCAAAAAACTTTTCAAGTTCGGAAAAATTGCGAGATAAATCCAAAGAATAATCTCCGGAAAGTTTTATCAGATATCCGTACAATTTATCCATTTGAGAGAAGTTCTTTGTTCCGTCCAAGAGCATCTTATATGCATTATACGGAAGAACTTCCTTAAGTCTGATAACAAAAGCCTGCAACTGTTTTGTAGTTTTTTCATAATCTATTTCTTTCTGCTTTTTGAGCATTTCGATATACAATGCCAAATTAGGATAGTTATCTACATCAATAGCAAGCTTTTCCGCATATTTATTCATTAAAACAAAATATTTTTTCGGTTCAATATTGCCCGAAACATATTTTGCGGAAAGGTCTTCAATTTTTTTCTGCTGTCTGTTATAATAGTTATCCTGCAAATTTTTAACAGTGTTGTTTATTGAAGCAATATGTACTAAAATTTCTTCCTGATTATCAATTAAAGAACCGAATCTCTTCAAGTTATCAAAATATACGTCTTTATTTTCCAAACCTTTTATAATTTCGGTCTTATTTTTTGATGCCGAATAATATTCCGCACCTGTCAATCTTCCTGCATCAAGCAGTTTATTCATTACGGAATTTTTGATATCTTCGTTTTTAGCCGACGTAAGCCATTTTGTTGAAACTTTACCGTAAGCACCTTCAAGAAATACATTTTTTACTCCGTATTTCTCGTCAAAAGCAGAGATAATATTGCTGATATTTCTCTGTACTTCAGGATGACTATGCAAATCCTGTATATTTATAACTACTTTATCACTTGCTTTATAATTTGCGGAAGTTATTTTTCCGTAAGAATATGGGAGATTAAAATCTTCAAAAACCTGTTTAAATTTTTCCGTAGCTCTGTGGTTATCAAGAACCATGGCAACGGCATGTCCGTAAACACCGGTCAACAAGAAACAATTTACGACAATTATTGCCGTAATTTTGACCGCATTTAAGGATAACAACCAGTTGCCGGTTGCCGATAACAAAGAACCTAAGCGAGTTTTTACGCCCGATTCTCCGTTTTCAAAATGACAAGATATATTTGTCTTTGTCATTTCTTTTTCTTGTCCGATTGGTCTGTCTTTTGTCCTTACAAATTTTTTAAGCAAGTGTTGTATGTTCATTTTTTCTCCTCGTTTTTGTGCTCCCACACACAAAAACAGCCCGGCTTACTTAGATAAGCCGAGCATACATATTATTTTCTATAGACAAAACAATATTATCGTCGCCGATATTCCTTCTGGCAAGTAATATCGCCAACAATAATAATGTTATTATGTTAAAATTTAATAAAAAGCTTACGGAAAAAAGTCCGTCAAAACAGAATATATCGTTAAAGAATTTCGCAAACCTCGCCTTTGTAACTTTGTTTTGCAAACTTGAAGAACTGAAAAATTTTACTTTTGTAAACTGCATTAAATCGTTAACGGGCATAATAGAATAACCCGCGGATGCCTGTGCGGCAGCATCGTGCTTTGAAGAATTTTTATTATTCTTTGCAGGTGCTAAAGGTGTCGCTGCGGAATTTTCACTTTCGGTAAACAACTTTGTTATTACATTCAAAGGTAATGTGGAAAGATAGAAAAACTGCGTTACCAAAGTTTCCGCAGAAATTTTTGCCGTATCGGCAATAGATATATTCGTATCCGCTTTCCCGACGGAAAAAGAGCTTATGACAATAAAAATGCTTAATGCCCAAGCCATAAGCTTGTGCATAAAAACACTATTGGAGTTGGTGAAAATATAAACTCTTTTCATAATTTATTTATCTAAAGTATAACATAAAGTTGAGCTATCGTCAATGTTTTTTAATTAGTTTAATAATTCTCACTTGTAGCTGTTGCCTGATACACAAAATCCTCAGACAATAAGCCAAATCTTACCAAAATACCGTTCACAACGCTTCCGTCACCATTATTTTTTATTTCCGCATCAACATCAGCGGCATTTGCTACCAAAGAATTAATTCCATCAACGCTCGGTTCCTTGTCAAGAACAACTTTAATCCATGCTCTCTCGTTTATATAAACGGTCGCCTCGTGTGTACTCGGCTCCCATTTGGCTACCAGCTGCCCATAATTATAAATATTTTTAGAAATAAGCCTTTCATTGAAAGATTCATAAACCCATTCTTTTTTCTCATTATACCACTGTGTATTTTGCGTTAATCTGTCAAAAGTATATACCAAAACATTTCCGTTCCAGCTAAAATCTTTTATAATCTCACCGTCTTTATTTTTCGTGTACATTTGTCTCTGTTCATCATCATAATAAGTCTTACTTCCATCGAGTATATTTTCAACATAATCTATAATCTTATTACCGTCGCTATCTTTCTTATAATGATATTGTTCCAAAACCGTATCTTCGTCTTCCATTACTTTATCTATAGTCCCATCGGAATTATACTCTACTTTTTTCAAGGTAGTATATAATTCTTTACCGTCTATATCATATTTTGTAACTTCCTGATTAGCATAGTTTTTATCTGTCAAGGAATCCGAATCGGTCAAGCATGTCACACTATATCCGTCATAAAATTTTGCAATTACAACATCCTTGTCATTTATAATGAAATCTTTTTCACCGGTTTCCTTATAATAAGTTTTTGTTTTCGTTAAATTATCGGTAACATGATCAAGAATTTTATTTGCTCCGGTATCGTTTTTATAATGATACTCCGTTGTTATTACACCATCCGGAGTTCTTACATAAGTGGGATATCCTTCCTTATCGTAGTATGTAGTAGTATATTGAGAATTTGCAACAATAGTCCCCGAATCCGTTACATTAACACCATAACTGTAATCTCTTGAAGAGACTTTCAACCCATTAATATTACCTTCTCCTGTTTGCGTAGTTTTTAAAGTTTGCCTTGCATTATCACTCTCATCTACTTCATAAATAACATCCTCATATTGAAAAGCTTTCATTATATATCCTTCAAAATTCCTCTCGCAAATTTCTCTTCCGTAATCATCAAAATATGTTCTGCCGAGCGTCATTTCATTTTGTACATAATCCAACTTTGCCCCCTGCCCCTTGTAATGATAAGTAGCAGTCAAGTTGCCTTCTTTATCGTAGGCCGCGGAAGTTTTTCCTTTTCCGTTAAGTTCCTTATATCCTATCACCTGATCTTTGTCATTTCTTATTTCCTGTCTTAACCTGCTTCCCTGAAGAGTTCTGGTCATACTTGATATATCACCGTTAACATCTTTAGTTTTAGTTACACCTCCGATAGAAAAGCTCATCTCGCCGGTTCTTGATATAGAAAGTGCCATTTTGCCGTCGGGGGTATAATAAACTCTGTTACCGTCGGAATCCGTAGCGACTACAGGTCTGTTCGGAAGAATGCTGACCATCTGTTTTGGTGAAGCAAAATCTCTTAAGTCCGAAACAGCTCTGCCTTGAGGCCCGAAAGAATAAGGATTCGGTGCTTCAAACAGAGCTGCTTGAATATTAGTTGTTATTAGAAGAAAAAGTGATATTATTACTGCTTGCATTTTTTTCATAATCTTACTCCCTCTTAACCCTATAACAATTATAGCAAATAAATCTAAAAATAAGTAGTAAAAAATGTGAAAAAAATGTGAAATCTCGCCCAACGTTTACATAATTTTGTTATAGTCAAAATCATATACTTCATATATTTCAAATGTAGTTTCATCAACTACAAGCAACATATTCGAAGGCGGAAGAATTTCTCTTCCGAGAACTATTACATCTTTACCGTTCAATTCGGAAAGATCTTTGCCTTTCTTGTACAACATATAGTTATCATCCGCATCATCTTTCAATACCAATGCAGCATAACTGTTACCGTCTTTATCGTTTCTGCTGACCATAGAAACTCTACCTTTAACAACATCAAACAAGATAGGCTTGTTAAGTCTTGTATTTGCTTCTACTCTTAATCTGGCTTTCATTAATGATTTTTCTTCAACACTTACCTTAAGTCTGTCAGGTATAGCCTTTGCAGTATTTATTGTATCATCGGAATCCGTAAATCTTATTTCTTTAACGCCGATAAACAATCTTACGGGATTGCCGTCTATAGTATCACCGTCTTTAGCCTGTCTGAAAGAACCTACAACGCTACAAGCTTTATTTACTTTATCCGAAACATCCTGTTCAATACCTTCCAAAACATAAAACAAACCGTTGTTGCCTTTTAAATAAACTTTGTTATCCGGCGAAACAGACAAAACACCTGAAACATTCATCAAAAGTTCTGACGTCTGATAATGCGGGCCATTTTCCCACTTTGCCCTCATGTATTTTTTTACCATAATCGGACCTACCAATATCAAAATTGCTAAAACAAGAACGATACTTCCAAAAACAATCCACTTCGTGTTTTTTGATGACATAAGTTTCCATTCTCCTTTTTTATCTGCAAAATTTATTTTTACTTTAACAGACAACAAAAATATAATAATACTTTTGATATTATAACATTAATTTCAAAAAATTTCAACAACTTTTTGAAGATTTTACAAAATTTTCAAATTGGCATATTTCGACAATAACTTTTTCCATTGTCCGTTACTAAATGAAACTATCACTTTTTCGTCGTCGCCACGTCCTGATTTTTCAACAATTTTTCCGTTGCCGAAAACCTGATGAAAAACATTCATACCTATCTTGTACGGGCTTGTATCTTCGGGAGCATCTATCGGCTCATACGTTGTTTCCTCTTCGTAATTTACAAAATCTCTCACGTCGTTAACATAATGCACGGTCTCTTTCGGGAAAAACTTTGCGGTATTAACAACATTTCTCGCAGAACGATTCGACAGCTGCTCGGTAAAGCCTGCTTCTAACAAAAATCTCGACGGGACATTGAACTTTGTTTTGCCGTAAACGGTTCTTTGCGATGCCCACGTCATATATAAATTTTCTTTTGCCCTGGTCATACCGACATACATCAGCCTTCTTTCTTCTTCCATTTCATCTTCGTGAGTTTCATCGCCTATAGGAAAAAGCCCCTCTTCTAAACCGACGATAAAAACATTTTTAAATTCCAAACCTTTTGCCAGGTGCAGCGTCATTAAAGTAACTTGTTCTTCCTCATTCTGCCACGAATCCATATCGCTTACCAATGCGACCTGTGTTAAATACCCCGCCAACGTCGTATCGGGAGAACGTTGTTCAAAATCTTCAACTGCGGAAACAAACTCCTGAATATTTTCTATTCTGGCTTTATCCTCGGGAAGAAGAGAAGTTTCCAAATCTCTTATATAACCGGTATCGTCGATAACCGACAAAACTGTTTCTTTAACGGACTTATTGAATTTCGTCCTGAAATTTTTCTCTATTATCGTCCTAAATAAATTTAATCCCGTCAGAGAACTTTTCCCTATGGTATCCGTACCGACGAAATTCAAAGCCTCATACATTGATATTCCGTACGAAGCAGCATATGCTTCCAGCTTTTCAAGAGAAGTTTTACCTACGCCCCTTTTTGGAACGTTTGCAACCCTTTTAAAACTTACATTATCGTTGGGGTTATGTATAAGTTTTAAGTACGCCATAATATCTTTAATTTCGGCTCTCTCATAAAACTTGAGAGTTCCGACGATATTATACGGCACACCGCTACGTCTAAACGCGTC
>CALGGE010000005.1 GCA_937916125.1 uncultured Elusimicrobia bacterium
GAGATGCTTCGACAAGCTCAGCATGACAGAAAGACAGTTGAATAGTTGAATAGTTGAAGAGTTGAGAACGGCAGAAAAACGTAGCAAACGAGGATATGATTACCTTTTATTTATATTCCATAACATTTTTATTTATAAGCTTTACCAATTCTTTTTCCGTAGGCAAAACTGTTTTATATTTACTTGCAAATTTTCGGGAACATTTAAAAATTCTAAAACATACGGATCTTTTATAAAATCATTTATTGTTTGTTTTTCTGTTTTATTTAATAATTGTTTTTTCTGACTTGATAAAATTCGTTTGTAATAACCGCTTTTAATATTTCTTTCAAGAACTCTTGAAGACCAGTTTTGAGAACTTGCTTCTTTTAAGTAATATTCTCTTTCTTGTTTATCTTCTATTCTCATAATTGTTCTTATATTTGTCCAACTTAAATTCGCTACGCAGTGCGTAACGAATTTAGGAAAAGTGACATAAAACCGTCTCATATTTTTTAAATTCGCTTCCAAAAAACCTTTGCCGAAAGTATCCGTAAGATATATTGATAAATTTTCTATTAGCTTTTCACCATATTCTGCTCTGCTTTTACCTTTTTGCTCTTCTTCGAATATTCTTTTACCTATTTTCCAATAAGTTTCAACCATAACAGTGTTCTCAACGGAATAAGTTTTTGCACGGGCAATGTTTAATATATCTTTTATATCCGAAAAAAATTTTTTATTTGGTATTATGTTATTCATAAAATCTTCTGATATTAATTTTATATATACTCCATTTTAGATTTTCCCTAATTTTAGGAACTTTCTAAAATAGAATAAGATATTTGAAAATTTTGAAATCCTTTGAGAGCAACAAACGACAAAATGTTCAATATGCATTCGAACTTCTACGGTTTTTTGTTAGAATATAACTTCTTTATAATGTTCCTGTATCGAACATACTTCCCAATCATAATTTCTCTTCGCTCTTATCGCCTCAATACTTGCCCTTGCCGCAGCAAGAGTGGTGAGAATGGGAACGCCATACATTAAAGCGGTTCTTCTGATACTGTAACCGTCGTGATGACCTTTCTGCCCTGACGGTGTATTAACTATCAAAGCAACTTCTTTATTGGAAATTATATCAACAACGTTAGGTCTGCCTTCCTGAATTTTATGAACTTCTTTTACTTTTAAACCGTTATTGTTAAAAAATTCCGCAGTATGTTTGGTAGCGACGACATCAAAGCCCAAATCTATGAAATCTTTCGCAATTTCAAGACCTTTTGTTTTGTCACGCTGTCCCAAACTGATAAATACAGTTCCCTTATCGGGAAGAACGGTGCCTGAGGCAAGCTCGGCTTTGGCAAACGCTTTGCCGAAATCTTTATCTATACCCATAACTTCGCCGGTACTCTTCATTTCAGGACCTAAAACGGTATCAACATTTGCGAATCTTATCCACGGAAGAACTACTTCCTTAACGCAAGTATAGTCGATATGTTTCAGTTGCCCGTTAAGATATTCGTTAGGTATTAAATCTTTAACGGATTTTCCTATCATAACTTTGGAGGCAAGTTTTGCCAAAGGATAGCTGACGGCTTTTGAAACAAAAGGAACCGTTCTTGATGCTCTGGGGTTAGCTTCCAAAAGATAAGGAATACCGTCTTTAACGGCATACTGAATATTCATTAAACCTTTAACATTTATTTCTCTTGCAAGGTTTATGGTGTGTTCTTTAATTTTTGTTATAACATCTTTTGATAAAGTGTGCGTGGGAAGAACACAGGCGGAATCACCGGAGTGAATACCTGCCTGCTCGATATGTTCCATTATACCTGCGATATACACATCTTTACCGTCGGAAAGTGCATCGACATCAATTTCTATTGCGTTGTCGAGATACTTATCAATCAAAATAGGTTTTCCCTCGGTAACATCGGTAGCTTTGGAAATATATGTTTCAAGATGTGTTTCGTCATACACTATTTCCATAGCTCTTCCGCCCAAAACATAAGAGGGACGAACCATTACCGGATAACCGATTTTTTTTGCTATTTCTTTTGCTTCTTCAAATGTTGTGGCCGTTCCGGAATCCGCCTGAGGGATATTTAATTTTTTCAACACTTTACTGAAAATTTTTCTGTCTTCGGCCATATCAATGGATTCAACGGAAGTTCCTAAAATTTTAAGACCGGCTTTGTTTAAAGCTGCAGCCAAATTTAAAGGAGTCTGCCCGCCGAACTGAACAACTACGCCTTCGGGCTTTTCTTTATCTGCTATATTTAAAACATCTTCCACCGTCAACGGTTCAAAATACAGTTTATCTGCCGTGTCATAATCCGTAGAGACGGTTTCGGGGTTGCAGTTAACCATTATGGTTTCATAACCTTCCTGTTTTAAAGAAAGAACGGCATGCACGCAACAGTAATCGAACTCTATACCCTGCCCGATTCTGTTAGGGCCTGCACCCAAAATCATAACTTTTTTCTTTGTATCGGAAACTACTACATCGTCTTCGTCCTCGTAAGTGGAATAATAGTATGCGGTATTTGCTTTAAATTCACCGCCGCAAGTATCTACCAGTTTATAGACGGGAATTATGTTAAGTTCCTTTCTTAAAGCTCTTATTTCTTCTTCTTTTCTGCCCGTTGCAATCGCTATCTGTTTATCCGAAAAGCCGAACTGTTTTATTCTTCTTAAAAGAAGTTTCTGTTCTTCGCCTTTAAGTTTGAAAATGTTCGGAATTTCTGTTTCCATATCGACAATTTCTTTTATCTGGTTAACGAACCATTGATCTATTTTGCAGATATTGAAAATATCGTCAACTGTCATACCGAGCTTTAATGCATACCTTATAACATAAATTCTGTCGCAGTTAGGTGTGGCAAGCTTAGCCGTAACAATTTCAAGAGCTTTCTTTTTGGCTTCTTCCGTTCCAAGCTCGAGAAGTTTGTTTAATTCTTTATCTATGCCGACATTTTCCAAACCGTAACCGCTTCTTTTAACTTCCAAACCTCTGATGGCTTTCTGCAAGGCTTCCTTGAAAGTTCTGCCCAAAGCCATCGTCTCACCGACGGACTTCATTGCAGTACCTAATGTGGGGTTGGTATCACCGAACTTTTCAAAAGCAAATCTCGGAATTTTTATAACGTGGTAATCGACGGTCGGTTCAAAACTTGCCGGATTAGGCGAAGTAATATCGTTGGTAAGCTCGTCGAGAGTATAACCTACGGCAAGCAAACTGGAAATTTTTGCTATGGGGAAACCCGTTGCTTTTGAAGCAAGTGCCGACGAACGGCTGACACGAGGGTTCATTTCTATAACGACAAGCCTTCCGTCTTTAGGGTTTTGCGCAAACTGAATATTTGCACCGCCATGTCTCATACCGATAATTCTTAATATTCTGAAAGAATCCTGTCTGATTTTTGCATATTCTTTTGCGGTAATTGTCATTGCCGGTGCGACGGTTATAGAATCGCCCGTATGCACACCCATAGGGTCAACATTTTCTATTGAACATATTGCAATGCAGTTATCTTTTCTGTCTCTCATAACTTCCATTTCAAGCTCTTTCCAGCCGAGAACGGACTCTTCTATCAACACTTCGCTTATGGGGCTTGCCTGAAGCCCTGCCTGAACAATTTCTTCAAACTCTTCTTTCGTCCATGCGGTTCCCGAACCTACACCGCCCAAAGTAAACGACGGACGAACTATCACCGGGAAGCCTATGGAATTTGCAATATCTCTTGCTTCCTGCATATTGTAAGCGTAACCGCTTTTAGGCAAATCAAGTCCGATACTTTCAATCATTTTCTTGAAAAGTTTTCTGTCTTCGGCTTTGCTTATGGTATCAAAATCCGCACCGATAAGCTCTACATTGTGCTTTGCTAAAATACCTTTTTCGGCAAGAGCAACAGCCAAATTAAGTGCCGTCTGTCCGCCGAGCGTAGGAAGTATTGCGTCGGGTTTTTCTTTTTCGATAATTTTTTCTACGATTTCCGGAACTAACGGTTCAATGTAAGTTGCGTCGGCAAATTCCGGGTCTGTCATAATTGTGGCAGGGTTGGAATTTACCAAAACTACTTTGTACCCTTCTTTTTTAAGTGCTTTTATTGCCTGCACTCCGGAATAGTCAAACTCACAAGCCTGACCGATAACGATAGGTCCGGAACCTATTATAAGAATTTTTTTAAGATCTGTTCTTTTAGGCATTTTTTTCCACCATATCAAAGAAATTTTTAAACAAATATCCGGTTTCGTCGGAATCTAAAGAAGGAGAAAACTCTACGGCAAAATTATTTCCTTTTTTATTTGCGAAACCTGCGACCGTATTATCATATAAGTTTATATGTGTTATCTGCAAATTGTCGTTCTGCTCTACGGAATTATTATCCGCATAATACCCGTTATCCTGAGAAGTTATTGCAATTTTATTTGTATTGATATCTCTTACGGGATAATTGGCACCTCTGTGACCGATTTTATGTTTTATAACTTTTGCACCGTAACCGAGTGCCAAAACCTGCGAGCCGAACCCTACGGCAAATATCGGCATATCGGGATATTTTTTTATTATTTCTTTAACCGTCTCTACGGCATAAGAAGAATTCTTTGCGTTTCCCGGACCGCTTGAAAGAAATATTCCTTTAGGATTTTCTTTCAAAATTTCCTCTGCGGATGAAGTTGCGGGAAATACCGCAACTTTATACCCTTGAGCTTTAAACGTTTCCAAAAAGCTCTTCGGACAACCGTAATCAATTACGGCTATCGTCGCCTTAGTGCCTGCCTCGTTTACAAAATATTTCCTGTCGCAGGTTACGGTTTTTACTATATCCTGTTCGTCGTAATCTTTAACTTCGGCAAGTTTGGCTTTTAAACTTTCAATATCAAAATCTTTCGTTGAAACTATGGCTTTTTGCACACCTGTTTCTCTGATATATTTTATCAAAGCTCTTGTATCAAACCCTTCCATTGCGACGATATTTTCTTTAAGCAGTTCGTCCTGCATGGAACGGTCGGCTCTCCAGTTGGAATATCTGCGGCTGTATTCCTTAAAAAAAAGTCCGGCGGCTTGAATAGCACCGGACTGAAAATCTTCGTTATTAAATCCGCAATCGCCGACATGCGGATGAGCAAAACAAATCAATTGTTTTGCCGTTGCGGGATCGGTAACAATTTCCTGATAGCCGAATACCGCCGTATTAAAAACAAGCTCTCCTGCGGCTTCTCCGTCGGCACCGCAAGAAAAACCGTTAAATACTTTACCGTCTTGTAATACTAAAATACATTTTTTTAAAACCATTTTACGTTCTTCCCCGTTTTTATAGTTTCTTCTCTTTTTCTTCCCAACGAAACCAAATCTATTTTTGCACCTACAAGTTCTTCCAATCTCTTAATATATTTTTTGGCATTTTTAGGAAGCTTATCATAGCTTTTTACTCCCGCCACTTTGCCGTCAAGACCGGGCAACTCTTCATATACCGGTTTACAGTCTCTCTGGACGATTCTTGAAGCAGGAAATTCTTTTAAAATTTTACCTTTATATTTGTATGCAACACAAACTTTTATTTTGTCCAACCCTTCCAAACAGTCAAGCTTTGTAAGGATAAGACGCTTTATGCCGTTTACTCTGACGCTGTGTCTTAACACTACGGCATCAAACCAACCGCATCTTCTCGGTCTTCCGGTAGTTGCACCGTATTCCTGACCTTTATCTCTTAAAAACTCTCCCGTCTTATCAAAAAGCTCCGTCGGGAAAGGACCTTCGCCTACTCTTGTGGTATAGGCTTTAACTACGCCTAAAACATCATCTACGCAAGCAGGTCCCATACCGGTTCCCGTACTTGCTCCGCCCGATGTAGGGTTGGAAGAAGTTACGAAAGGATATGTTCCGTAGTCCAAATCAAGCATTGTTCCCTGTGCCGATTCAAAAAGAATTTTCTTTTTCTTTTTTATTGCTTCAGCCAACATTAAGGAAGTGTCTGCGGCATATTTTTTCAAGAATTTTGATAAAACTTCGTGATCTTTCAAAATTTCTTTTCTTAATTTTTTAATATCGCAAACTTTTTTGAGCATATCTTCTTTTTCTTTTAAGTTTTGGTCCAAAAGTTCAACAAAAACTTCTTTATCGATATAGTCGATAACTCTGATACCGACTCTTCTTACTTTATCGGTATAGCACGGACCGATACCTTTCTTGGTGGTTCCGATTTTCGTTTTGGTGGTATCGCTTTCAAGCATTCCGTCTATAAGTTTGTGATACGGAAGAATAACATGTGCTCTTTCACTTACGAAAAATCTTCCGTCAACGGGAATCTTTTTCTTTTTCAGAACATCAATTTCTTCTTTTAACGCTTTCGGATCGACCACAACACCGTTGGTAATCATACAAATTTTTTTAGGAAATAAAATCCCGGATGGAATTAAGTGCAGAACAAACGGTTTATCCTGATAGATTAAGGTGTGTCCTGCGTTGTTTCCGCCCTGATATCTGACGATATAGTCGGAATCTGCTGCAAGGTAATGAACTACTTTACCTTTACCTTCATCACCCCACTGGGTGCCCAACACAACTAAAGTTGACATTTTGCCCTTCCATAAAACAACCGTTAATCTCACATTTCTTTTGAGTTTAACGGTCTACTTTTTTAATGTATAATGTACAATGTATAATTTATGATAAAAACAATTCTATAATTTTTAATTATCTTCGTCGTTTATTGTACATTGCACATTACACATTGTACATTGTAGTTTAAAGACCTTTGTTATTGTATTAAAAGATTTCTGTTTTGTCAAAGAAAAAATTGCTTAGGAAAGTTTATCGGTAATAAGCCCGTATATCTCGTCAACGGATATCAGTTTCATACAATCAACTTTCGTGCAGGTTCTGTTTCTGCAGGGCTGGCATGAAACTTTCTTCTGAACGACGGTAGTATTCCCTTTGAAAGGTCCCGTTCTGTTTGCGTCGGTAGGTCCTAATATGGCAACAGAGGGAACTTTTAATGCCGTGGCAATATGCATAGGGCCTGCTTCGTTAGCTAAAAATAAATTTGCCATAGTAAATAAAGCCATAAGCTGTTTTAACGTCAGTTTGCCCGTGAGGTTTATAATTTTTTGTGTTTCCAGCATTGATATAATTTCTTCGTCCAGTCCTTTCTCGCTGGCACCGCCTTCTTTACCGCCGATAAGCATAACATTTACGTCATAATTTTTGTTTATTAAATCGATGGTTTTTGCAAATTTATCACTCTGCCAACGACGAGATATCCACCCTCCGCCGGGATGAACGAGAATAATCTTTTTGTTTAAATCCGCATTTTCTTTCTTTAATATTTCTTTCACTTCGGCAACATACTTATCAGTAATTTCCAAATGAAAGTCCAAATTATTAATATCAAATTCGCACCCTAAATATTTTGCAACTGCCAAATGACGTTCAATGCAGTGCGATATAACATTATCGGGCTTTATTTCTTTGGAAAACATCCACGACAGTTCACGCATACCGTTTGTTGAAGACGATGCCAATTTTATTTTTGCACCGGCAAGCATAACGATAAAAGCGGACTTAAAAAGACCGTGAAAATCTATACTTATGTCAAAATTTTCCGCACGCAGAATTTTTTTCATTTTTCCGATATAAGAAAGAGAAATTTTTCTTCTGTCAAAAACAATTAAATTATCTATTAAAGAATTATCCCTTATAATATCGGCACACCGTTCATCCGCAATCCAGCTGATATATGCGTTCGGGTACTTTTTCTTTATTTCAACCACTGCAGGCAACGCAAAAATAATGTCGCCCATTCTGCTGGGCTGAACGATAAGAAACTTCGGTTTAGGAACGCTATTCAGATATTGTATAATCTGTTCTCTGTTCATTATATTACCTTAAATTATATTTGAAATTATTTTAATATTTCTTGCTACCGCACCTTTCTGATTATCTACCGTTTTTACCGCTTCGCCACCCGATTTTTCTCTTAATTTTTCGTCGGACAGCAACTTATCGACAACTGCCGTAAATTCCGTTTCGTTTCCCACTTCAAAACAACCGTTATTTATCAATGCTTTAACTTCGCTTTCAAAATTAAACATATATTTGCCGAATATTACGGGCTTTGCATAAGCTGCAGCTTCTATGGGATTCTGTCCGCCTTTATTGACGATAGAACCGCCGACAAACACCACGTCGGATACGGAATAAACAGCCTGAAGCTTACCGAATACGTCAACAATAATAACATCTTTTTCGCTTTCGGTAAGACGTGAAAATAAAGCAAATTTCAAATTATTTTTTTCCGCAAGTTTTACAACTTCTTTTACTCTTGAAATATGACGAGGAGCAATGATAAGTTTTAAATTTTTATGTTTTTCTTTCAGTTTTTTATAAACATTCATTATTATTTTTTCTTCGCCATCTCTTGTACTTCCCGCCGTAAAAATTAAATCCGTCGGAGAAACAAACAAATCGCTTCTTTCCATTCTCTCGTGTGTCCAATCTCTGTCATACTTTATGTTACCTGTTATTTCAAGTTTATTTTTATTATCCGTAATGGCATAAAATCTTTCGTAATCCTGCTCGTTTCTGACGGAAATAAACGATAAAAGATTTAAGAACGGCTTCCAAAAAAATTTAGTTATTTTGTAATAAGGGAACGCATTTTTTGATATTCTTCCGTTGACGGTAATAATTTTTGTACCGAGCCTGCTTGCACAGGTTATCATACCGGGCCAGAACTCTGTTTCTATAAGTATAAGAATATCAGGGTTGATTTTTTTCAATTGTTTGGCAATGAAAGGATATATATCGACGGGCATAAGAGCATAGTAAGAAACACCTTTGATTTTTGAAATATATTCTCTTGCGGACTTTGTAATTACCGAAACTACTATATTGTATTCCCGTAAATGCGGTATCATCGGTTCAACTGCACGAGCTTCGCCCAAAGACGCACAGTGTATCCATACAGTTTTTTTATTTTTATCAAGTTCGGGAGCATTCCAGCACGACAATCTTTCCGAAATTTTGTACAAAAACTCTTGTCTGTTCTTTTTCCCTGAAAAAAATATCCCCAAAAGAATAGGAACAAGAAGTATTAACATCAAAAAATTATAAAAAAAAAGTAATACTTTCACCATAGAAATAATATTATATATAAATTTAAAAAAAATGCAAATAAAAAAACTCCCTGCGAAAATGCAGGGAGCTTTTTGCAGCTGAACAGCTGAGAACGGCAATGTACAATGTACAACAACGACAGTTGAAGAGTTGAACAGTTGAAAAGTTGAAAACGGCAATGTACAATGTATGATGTACAATGT
>CALGGE010000006.1 GCA_937916125.1 uncultured Elusimicrobia bacterium
AGTTGTAAATGCTGACGGCTACCTTTACCACGTTGGTAAAGGTATTGTCGAGGATTTTGATATTCGTATGATACTTATTCGGCGTGTACTGGTGGCTGCCTACGCCCTCCTGTACGTTCGTAAACGCACAGTTCTGAATCGTGATATTCGTATTAGGCGTGCAGTCGTACGTCGTCCATACCTGAGAGAATCCGCCCGTCTTCTTGTCAGGAAGGTCGAGGTTGATACACTCGTCGTCAGAGACCTGAACTCCGTAGTTCCACAGAACATCCCTTGTTGCGAGGTCGATTGATCTGCAGTCATCCTCTGTGAACAGGTTCATCTTGATACCGTTCATTCCGACTTTTCCAGGGTACTGGATTGCTTTCATTTATTTTCCTCCTTTGTTTTTGTTTTCAACTAAAAAAGGCGGGGTGAGCCGCTATTGCTCACCTGTTTGCTCCACCTTTTTTGTTTCGCCCTTGGATAAGGTATCTTGGGCTTTCCCTTGCGTTGTGATTAACGTGACTTGCATTCTTTCACGCCCATTTTTGCACCCTGGGAAGGGTGTCCCTGCTCCTGAGGTTCGGCGAGGTCAACCCATCGTAACGTAGATTTTGCACGGGTTTTAATGTCTTTTCCCTGACTGTCCTTGTGCCTGACGCTGGACTTGCGCCACTCATTAACCGGCAATGTCTTTCAAGTGCCTTTTTATTTCTGTCGGAGCCTACTTCAAAGAATGAGGAAGAAAATACGGATAACCGACTCATGCATGGAAGCGGCGGCAGGTTTCATTCCTGCTACAGTGATTTTATTCACACCGCTATAATTGTTATTCTTCGTTGTAATTAACTATGTAGTCAGCCATCTCTTCAATCTCTTTGTATGCCTTGCGTGCCTTGTCCGCATCGTTAGCCTCGCAGGCCTCGCAGAAGTCTATATAGCAATCCATCTCCGCTATCGTGTCGTCGAAACAGATACCCGGAATGTGTTCGATACTGTCAACCTTGTGTTCAAGTGTTGTAATCTCTTGCATTTTCTCTATTTCTGCGTTAGCGATTACTCCGCAAGTGACAACCATTCCCGTCGCCAACATTGCAATCTTCATGTTCTTTGTCATAATTTAATCCTCCATATATTAAAGTGTAACATATTACTCTGTATTCATTAGGGCTTGCAACCTGCTTATATATTGTGCGTACGTGTGTGCGCTCACGTGTGCGTATAAGGCTACATTACTATGCTAACACTACATCTTGATGACCTCTTACTTGCGTGGTGTGGGTCAACGACATTAACGGCATCTCCTTCGTTCTATTCGGCTTTGTTAGTTTCTTGATACAAAGTTAAGATAAAATATAAACACTTGCAAATATTTTATTAAAAAAATCTAACAACAAAAATACAATAAATACTAATAATGCCGAGCGACATTCTGTATATTGTAATCCTACAAAAGTTAGGCATATTATGAATAAATAAAAAATTTTAGATAATAAATCGGTAATATTTAAAAAAATTCTCCAACTTAAAAAGCAACAAATAATCAATATACCAACAGTATTTGGATTAATTAAATTTCCTCTAAAATCATAAATAAAGTAACTGTTTCCAGTATAACTTAACGATAAAAGATATATACTCAACAATATTGCAATAAAAAAATGTATTTTCTTTAAACTATTTTCTTGTATCACTAAGTTATTAAACAAAAATATTAATAATATGCTATTGATATATGTCAAAGCTATTCCTGTTGCATGATGAAGAAATAAAGTTATTATAATACTTCCCAAAAAAAGAATTAGCAAAATAATAATTTTTTTATGAAAATAAATTTTATATGCTAATAAGATAAAAAACAAAGAAACTATAAATTGTAAAACTGAACATAAGCGTATACAAGCAATGTCCTGCCAATTCCATAATGAAATATATCCGATAATAAAAAAAATATAAATTAAAAATATAATTAAAGTATCTTTTTTAATTTTCATTCTTTTCTTCTTCCAAACATTTTTTTTACAATATTGGCAAAACTTTCCCCAAAATATCTAAACAAAAACCTATAAATTTTTCCTCTCATTATAGATTTTTTGTTACACCAACTGGCTGCAAAATGATGAATACTTCTTGTATTTTCTGTTAAAATTATTTTCCCTGTTTCATGTTCTATTGGATTAAAATAATCTTTCGGATAAATATATATTCCTTCCATAAATTGAATCTCATTATTATTTTTTAGTCCATATTTACTTAATATTTCTGTAGTATATTGAACTATAGTTTTTAAATTTAAATTTCCTTTATCATCAATAAAATGAATTGTTTCGTAAAAACCAATAATTTCTTTATATAGCCCTAACCCGGGAGCAACATTATTATCACTTTCAAAACCCATGAATGGACCTTTTTCTATAATATCATCAATTTGTTTTATCAATTCAACATCTGTATCAAAATATATTCCGCCATTTTCATATAATATTTTAAATCTTGCATAGTCACTAACAAATGCCCACTTTTTAGCCTGATATGCTTCTTTAACATAATCACAAGAATTGATATCAAAATTTTTTTCATTCCATTGTATTATTTCATAGTCAGGCAAAAATTTTTTCCAGCTCGCAATACATTTTTTTGCAAGTTTTGGTAAAGGTTTTCCACCGAACCAGCAATAATGAATTTTTTTAGGTATCATTAAAACTCCTTAAAAACAAAATTTAAACGGAAGAACATGATTCCATTCAGGTCTATATACAAAGACTGTGCTTTTATATAGAATAAATAATCCTATAATAATGATTGTTAATACAAGTCTTATACTTTTAGAATAACAGTTTATAAATGCAGGAACTGATAAAACATTAAAGAAAGAAAAATAAAAAGCAATCCTTTCCAAAACAGTTCCTCTAATAGATATAAACTGTATACATAATGCTAATAATGAAGATAATAATAAAAACTGTGGTCTAATTATGAAATTTGATAGAATTTCTTTGCTTTTATTAATAAAAAAATAGGTAACAAAACAAAATAAAAAAACAAACAAATTGATTAATGTTTTTACTATACTTGCAGTTTTAAGTTCTTCTCCCATTAATATATTTCCAACGTAATTACTGTATCTTCCTGTAATAACTATAATTTTATCTATGAAGGGAGCGATAAATGTAAATACTAACATTGTAACAACTAAAATTGTAATAATATTTTTTATCTTAATATTTAGCGGATATACAAAATACCATACTATTGCCACAATGGCAGATGAATGAAAAGTCGTGGCGAGAAGGCACAAAACTAAGAATTGTACGAAATGCCTTTTTATGACAAAAGAAAAACCTGATAAAACTATTATTAATGCCATTTCTTGCCTAATCATAGTTAGGACTGTAGAAAATTCTATGATTATGAAAAGCAAGATTGATAGAAAAATAAATTTAGAGTATTTAGGTATAAAATAAAATATGCTTAACAATATACAAAAAGAAGTAACTATCAAAATAGTTTGTGGATTATTTGACAATAAACTTAATAGCTTATTAAACAGCAAATATCCTTTTTCCATATAAGAACCTGACATATCAAAAGATGAACACGTTGCAATGAAAGTATTAACATAAGATAATGTATCATTTCCAATATTCCAATTCCTAAAACCGGAAATAAAAAATAATTCTAAAAAAGTTATAAATAAAAAAGCTTTATTTTTATTTTTTAAACAAAATAAACCTTGAATTGCTACTATTATTATTAATAAATAATATTGCCACAAATCAGACATTTTTTATACCACTCAAAGCTAAATATATATTTTTAATTTTTTTTGAAGTTTCTTTTATATCAAACCCTTTTTGTTTTAAAATTTCACTTTCATTCTTTCTAATAAAATTTTTATATTTTAAAATTTCATCTGCCCATTGTTCTGCAGATAAATTTAAACCCAGTTGTTTTGAATTACAAATAAGTACATCTTTGCTTATTGTGTCTGCAAACAAGCAAGGCAAACCTGATGCTTGAGATTCAACACCAACAACAGGAAAAGCTTCTTGGAAAGAAGGCAAAATAAAAACATCCATTGCCTGATAATAATCATTTACATTATTTTTTGTTCCTGTAAAAATTACATTATTACTCAAATTTAATTTATTAACTTTTTGTGTTATTTCCTCTTTTAATGGACCATCGCCGACTAATAACAAGACAGAATTTTTGTTTTGTTTATAGATTTCATTAAAAATATCTACTATAAAACTATGATTTTTTTCATGAGAAAACCTACCTACATGCCCAATAACAAATTTATTTTCAATATTAAGTTCCTTTCTGAATTTGTTTCTTACTTCTTGGTTAAATTGAAATTTTTCCGCATCTATACCATTGTTGATAACCGTATAATTTTTTTTAAATAAAAACTTTCCCGCAAAATCTGAACAAGCAAGTTTTTTTGTTATAAAAGATCTTACCCAAAAGAATAAAAATCTGTTTCTCAATCCGTTTAAAAATTTATCAGACCATTTTGTCGTATGGGAATGATGAAAGATATTTTTTATCCCGTAAAATTTAGCAATCGGATAAAAAAAGAAACTTAAATGTATAACATGCGAGTGAATTGTTGTATATTTATGTGTTTTAAAAAATTGTCGGACAGCTTTTATAAATATCAAAGGTTTTATAAATGAAGGATAAGGAATTTTGTAATATTTACCGCCTAAATTTTCTATTTCAGTTTTACAATTTATAGGCATTTCCGTAAAATACAGATAATCGAACTGAATCTTTGTTTTATCCATATTTCTATGCCAATTTAAAACAACTTGCAAAACTCCGCTGCTTTGATTTAATGACGATACTATTTGAAGTATTCTTATAGGTTCTTTCATCTTACAACCTTATGATATATAAAACGTATTTTTGATTTTAATATAACGGGTAATATTTGTTTTATTTTGAAAACTATTTTCTTTTTGAAAGATAACGAATTAAAATATTCTTTTACGATATTGTTCATATTATTACCATCTTGTTTCAATAAGCTAAAAAGGTTAACTCTAATGTTTTTATTTATTGAATATTGTTTAAATGCGGATTGTGCTTTAAAGCAAACATCATGTTTTTGTTCTAATAAACTTATTTTTAAATTTTGTTTTAATGTTTCTAAAATTTCTTTACCTTTATTTGTTATAGGTAAAATGATAGAAACGCCGTCTTCTCTGTTATCAAAAGTTTCTCCCCAAAAATCACCTATTCTTATATCTGTAAAATCAAAGGAGCTTTTAGTATTACAATTATAGCAACTATCATTTAATAATAAATTACTGAAAAATAACGTATAAAATGGATTTTTATTCTCTTTTATAAAAAAGTCATTTATTTTCATTGTATTATTGTGCCAACCGTATTTTTTATTTCTAAAGTTTATATTATTTATTTTTTTTATTTTATTTTCTTTTTTTATATATTCTAAACACTTATTCCACAATAAATATGTCGGAACTCCATGACAGAAAAAATCTACAAAAATTATTCTATCTTTAAAATTATTTTGCTTTGCAACTAAATTTAAACCTGATATTTGGCATGGTGTTCCAAAAACTATAAAGTTATCTTTACTCTTTATTATTTCATCAAAAGTTTGAAAACAATCACTTTGCAAATATTTTGAACCTTTAAATAATTCCAAATCTTTCAAGTTATCAAATATAACCGTTTTTGCTTTTTGTTCTATATAATCATAAATAACACCAGCTATTTTGTAACCGTTATCTAAGCCGTATTTTGAAATTTCAAAAGCTATTCCCCCCGAACTGCAACTTTCTTGAACGAATTTATCCAAACTATAACTTGCATATAAAGGCAAGTCCTCAAATTTATTTACAAAATTATTATCAATAAATTTTGGACATACTTTTAAACATTTACCGCAATCGATACATTTTTGTTTATCTAATGTTGCTGTATAGAAACCGTTTTGCGATAATTCTATTTTTATTGCATTTACAGGACATATTACATAGCAAGCAGAGCAACCAGTGCAAGATAAATTGTTTTCTACGCAATTAGCCATTTTGTAAAACCTTCCGCAAATATCCTGTTGCTTTTTGTCTTTCTTGTTCTATTAAAGAATTTATATTTGACCAATTGAAATTTTGTGTTAATATCTCTTTTAAATTATCCCAATCATCAAGTTTTGATTGTGAAACATTAAATTGATTTAACAGAAAAGTTATTTTATTTATATTTGAATTTCTGACAAAACAAGCAAACGGCTTATTTGTTAATATTGACAATACACTACCATGAAAAGTGTCCGTAACTACACATTGTGCATTTCTAAATATGTTTATTAGTTCTATCGGTGTTACATTTATATTTTCATCAACCCAACTGTGATAAAAACCCGGTGAAACAATTTTTAAATTGTTTTCTTTTGCATACTTTTTAATCTTTTCATATTCTTTTCCATCGTTTAATCTGTTATCGTAAGCATATATAAGCAGATATTTTTCGTCAGGTATTTTGTTACTAGACAAAATTTGTTCTTCTTTATATCCGTATAATAAAACAGGATCGCATAATATAGGAATTTCTTTATTTAAAAATTCTTTAACGGTTTGTGCAGAAGATAAATCCCTTGTAGAAAGATAATTAAATCGTTCCAAACCGGATCTTATAAGTTCATAACAGCCGTGTTTTTTTATTTCTTCAATATTTGTTTGTCCGAAAACGGGAGCGTAAGCAAAAATTAAAGAAGTTGTTATCGTATGAGAATACATCATAACATTTATTCCGGCTTCCAACGACCAAACTTCATCACTGCCTACACAAACGGCATCCAACTCTTTTTGTTCAGGATATAGCGGAATAAAATTATAATTTATTTTTTTGAAATTATTTAATATTTTATGTTTATCTATATTAAACTTCGTTTTTGCTATTCCCTGTTTTTTTAAATAGTTTAAATAAAACGGAATTGATTTTAGCGATATGTTATATTTGTTTGAAAGTTTTTTATCTATGAAATCGAAATTTTTATTATATGTGAGGATATAAGGAGTATGACCTAAATTTTTTAATATGCTATATAATCCGTGCATTTGTAAAATAGCACCATGATTATGAACTTGATAATGTGTTAATATCCCTACTTTCATCTCAAAACCTTTTTGTAGAATATTATTCTTATATTATTCGGCATTAACACTTGTGTAATAAAACGAACTGTTATATTGAACAAGTAGCACGGATAATTAATTATTTTCATTTTCAACATTTGTTTTGAAACTTCTCTGTTACTTTTAAAATATTTGTAGCCGCCGCGGCGAGCAAACATATTTTTATCCGTTCTGAAATTCAATAATATTTCCGGAATATTTTTCATTTGATAATTTGCTTTAACAAGCCTTGCCCACAAATAATAATCTTCCATCTGATAGAAAGTTTGATAATTACCGACTTTTAAAATATCTTCTTTTTTAAACATTACAGTCGGATGATTAAACGGAGACCTTGTTTTTACATACTTTTTTATTTCTTTATTTGTTAAAGGAACCTTTCTTACAGCAATAAATTCCCTTGTTCGAGAATCAAATTCCTGTATATAACCGCCGACTATTGTTAAGTTAGGATTATTTTCAAATTCTTTTAATTGTAGTTCAAATCTGTTAGGCAAACTAATATCGTCACTATCCATCCTTGCAACCAACGGGTATTTGCATTTTAAAAGTCCTTGTTGAAGCGCTATGCCTAAACCTGAATTTTTTTCAAGTCGTAAAATATCCAAAATTTGTTTATATTGTGCTAAAACCTGTTCCAGTTCATTTGATATCTGTCCGTCAACAACCAATACTATTTGAGTTGGTTTTATGGTATTATTTAAAACACTCTCAATAGCTTCTTTAAGCCATTGAGGATTATCTTTATAGTAAACGGAAATGAGTACTGAGAACTGCACAAAAATTCCTCCAGAATTTTTTAGCTGATAAGCTTAAAACTGCAATGTACAATGAACGACGAAACGACAATGAACGGCAACGACAACTGCAAAGACAAACGACTAACGACGGGATTCTTCACTACGTTCAGAATGACAACCGCTAACTACAGTTGAAAAGTTGAATAGTTGAAGAGTTTCAACGACAACTACCAACGACAACGGCAAATGATAATGAGCAAAAAAAATTCCATAAACAGAAATGTCTGTTTATGGAAAAAATGAAAATAAAAAAACGACTGCCGTCGGTTACTCCAGCTAACGGTATAACCAACAGCAGTCGTAGTTACACATTTTCCGAATAGAAAAATCTATAACGGAAAACGCGGAACGTTTAACAGAAAATATCAGGCTCATGACTTCCCGATAATATTCTGCCTAAAAGACTGCTTTCGGAGTTAGCTGAATATTGGTTTTGCCCAATAACCATCCTTTTACAAGGATTCCAAAAACAGATTAAATATTAAGTTAATGCTGCTATATTAATTACATTTAATATATTTCAAAACAGTAAAATTTTCTATCGGCATTGAATTTAACAACATAATTGTTTGAAATATATTATAGCTTTCTTGTCCAAGAGTATATTTCGGTTTCGGCTTAAAAACAGGTCTTAATTTTATTTTTATATCATCTACCGAAAAATTTAATTTATATTTTTCTATTAACAAAGATATAATTTTCTTGGTGCCGTCTATTTTATCTAAAAACTCCTTTTTTATTTTTTCATATTTTTCTTTTTCCGACATTTCTTCAATTCTTTTTTTTACAAAAGGAGTTGTTATCTCAACAAATATAATATTATCGCTATTTATCTTTATGCCATCACAAATTTTGACAAGTTCTTTAGCAAAATATTTATGTTTTATTAACTCGACATCCGTATAAATGTTTAACTTAAATTCTTCTCTTTGTTTTTTCGGATCAACACAATTATGCTTACTATTCAAATTTCTTTCTTTATCACAGCCTAAATAACATATATTTTTATTTGTATAGTCAGAATATTCTTTATCAATATTATCTCTCAATATATCCAGCATTTTATTCTTCCGGAGTTACATCGAATAAAGGTTTTTCCAATACATCAAAAATTTTATAACTTTTATCGGTAACATCATTTAAATTAGCCCAGTTGTTTTCAAGTTTTTCAGATAATAAAAATCTAAATCTGTCTTTATTTAATTTTTCTTTGTCAATATAATATTTCAATGCCTGAACCATATACGGACTATGTGTTGTTAATACAATATTTGCACCGTTTTTTACAAAACTTACTAAAAGCTCGGCATATTTTATCTGCCATGCAGGATGTAAATGATTTTCAGGTTCATCAAAAACTGTAATGGAATTTGTTTCAAAATTACCGAGTTTTCTCAATATATCCAAAACAACAAAAGATTTTGCTCCGGTTGCTATATTTAAAATATCAAGTTCCTTAGACACTTCATTCTTTTTAAATAATATTTTGCCTGTTTTATCGTCAATGACAACATTGGCATTTAATAAATTTTTTATCGCATCAAAGCCGTTTTTCTGTTTACTCGCAACAATTTTTTCTTTATATTCTTTAAGGAATTTATTTTCCCATATTTTATTTGAATTTTCGTTAATATTATCAATCATTAGAGGCGTTTCTATAAAATCCACGTTGTTCCACAAAATTTTAAACTTATCTTTATTAAATTTTATAGACTTAAAAATATCTTTTTCAACTTCTGCGGAAAAAATATCTTCTCCGTTCAAAGACAATCTTATTTTAGCAACGCTGTTTTTATCTACGGAATTATTAATATTATCTTCAAATATTTCCGATTTGTTTATCTCCAACGACAAAAACAGTTTATCTTCTTCCGTATAATCTTCAATATTCTTCATATCGTCATAATATTTTTTTATAACTGTATCATTTGTAAAATCAGCATTTTTTATAAAATTCAACGTATCTGACAACATATTTTTTATATCTTCAAATTTTAAAGAATTGCTTGCCGTAAACAATGAATTGTCCGTAAAACTATCCAAATTTTTAGGAATTGTTATACCTTTTCTTGCTATATATGTTAAACTGTTCGAAATATTTTTTATAGCTATATTCTTTATAATTTCTTCAGAACGAGAAGAATAACCGTTAATAGTATTTACAAGCCAAAATAAAATCTTGCCGACGGTACTTTTACCGGTATCGTTTTCGCCGGTAATAACTGTTAAGCCTTCGAGGTTAATGCCTGCTTTTTTTATTTTCCCGAAATTTTCTATTTCTAAATTCATTGTTTTCTCTTCAAAGCAAAGTAACATTATAAACAATACAGATTAAATATTAAGTTAACGCTGCTATATTTTATCAAAAATATGGCATACTTTGCAAGAATTATTCAAGAATTATTAAATATAACTTTACAAAACAAAAAAAGACTTTAAAATTATTCGGATTTATATTATACTTATAGTATGGGTATTTTATTAAAAAAATTATTTCCTGTCTTTTTATCTCTACTGTTGTTGCTGAACGGCAACAGTGCGTTTGCCGTGACGTCAATACAACAAGATAAAAAAATACCCGACAACAAAAACGAATTATTTAGCTTTGTCAATATCACCGACAGCTATGAAGGTGATAACAATTCACTTATTGTCATAATCCAAGACCTGCATAACGACTATTCAATTCAAAACAATATTTATAAAACGGTAGAAATCCTGACAAAAAATAAAAACTTTGATATTTACGGTGAGGGTGTTTTTGATGAGACGTTAAATGTTTCCGTTTTAAACGATATTCCCGACAACCGTATAAAAAAATACACGATAAAAAATCTTTTTGAAAATTCTCAATTAAGTGCTTACGAATATGCTGCTCTTACAAAAAACAAAAAAATAAAAGGAATTGAAAATAAAGACATATATTTAGAAAACTTAAAACTGTATAACGAGATAACGAAGAACAAAGATTTTAATAATTTTCTTATAAATGAGGTTTTGGATAAAATTGCATACACAAAAAAATATTTTATAGCAAACAGAATTACATCCGTACAAAATTTGGAACTGACGAATATTCAATTTGACGAAGAACTATACCCAAACCTGTACAAATATAAAATAATATCTCAAAAAATAACGCAAACCGATAAAAACAAACTGAACAAACAGTTTAAGAATTTTATTGCAAAATATAAAAGTTATCCTAAAATTTACGAATTGCTGAAACTTAATTCTCAGTACGGTTATGCAAAACTTTATGACTACATAAACGAGAATATGCCTAACGAGGCAAAAAGCAACAAAGAATTAATGCTGTTTTTGGAAAAATCAAAAATTATTACGGAAATAAATTCCGTTAAACTGTTGTACGAAAAACAGGCTCTTGCGGACAGTTTGCTCTCCAAAGAGAACTTGGAACTTACGGAAAACGAAATTTTATCTTTGGAAAAATATTGTTCTTATCTGAAAGATTTGGCAAATATGAATATTCTGCCCGAAGACTATACAAAACTAAAAGAAAACAAAAAATATGTTCGCACGCTTATACAAAAATATATTCCGAATAACGAAGCAGCCTTTGCACTTACTTTACTTAATGACGACAAATTCTTTACATTTTACGACAACAACTTCAAAAGAAATGAAATTTTTACGGAGACTTTAACAAAAGACAATTCCGACAAAATTATTATCGCAGGCGGATTTCATAAAGGGATAACCGAAGAATTAAAAAAATCAAACAGACCGTACATCGTATTAACACCGAACATCTCCGCTACCGGGGCAGCCTTTAACAAATTATTTTTAAATTCTTTTGAAACGGGATTTACGGATGATACGGTAAACAATATGTTAGCCGTCATTTATTCATGGAGACTGTTTTTCAAAGATACGGCAGCTTTCCAAAGAGAAATAAATTCATGGATAAGAAATAACAGATTGTTGTCGAGCAAAAACATAAGAGTTATTGTTTCGGAAGACATAATTTCAATAAATTACAACGGGAAAACTTTTGAAAAAACATTTATAGATACCGGAGTTGCAACAAGTAAGGAAAGAGTTTCAAAAAAACAAAGGGAAAAGACGGTTAAAGATATTCAAAATATCGCAAGACAAATAAATTTATTCGGAAGAAATACGCGAGTAAAAATAACAACCGACGACAGCCTTCTGACGAATTTTATGCCGATAAAATTCGAGCAGGAGTATGACAGAACAAACATTTACATAAACAAAAGATTTGCCGACAACCTCAGCAAAAACCCGGACCTTACGGATTTTTTTGTAAGACTTATATATTTTTATTATTATCCCTCGGCAAACACCGGCGACGAAATGTTGCAATTTATAACGGATAACAGAGAACAATTAACGGAAATTTACAATCTGAAAAAACAAACCGAGCCTTCAATATTTTCAAAAATCAAAAACGTTATAAGAAAAACTTTTTCGGGAATTTCTAACATATTGAAAGTTACGGGGAAAAATTTCAGTTATGAACTTTACGATACGGAACTCGGTTCTTTAGACGAACAAAATATGAACGCCGCATTAAAACAGGTAAGTTTGGCACGGCAGACAAGAAGTTTTCTGACAACATTTATTCAACCGCCCATAGGTGCATATATAAGTTTGGAAACGAGTGCGGACACGGACGAAGAAGAACGTGAACAACCTGCACCGATAATCATTACTGGAAAAAATTTCAATAATACCAACAGTGTTCTGCACGCAGAAACATTAACATTTATAGATTTTTTAAAAAATTATATTAACGAATTTGAAAGGTTACCTACCGGTGACTTGACGGAAAAAGGGAAATTTTTAAATAATCTTTTAGAACTTACAACCATTAACGGGCAGGATATAACAAACAGAATATTTGAAAAAAATCCCATAATTTTTGCCAACTTGGGAATATCAACGGACTATTCCAAAAAGCGTGATATTAACACCGTTTTTGACGAGAGTAATGCCGTTTTGAAGTTTGTTAACGAACAACTGGGGAACCCTCTATCGGGAGTAACTCTGTACTGTACACTCGCACCGTGCAATAAATGCGTTAAGACCATGTCCGTGCTGGGAATAAAAAGATTAGTGTTCGGTTCTTATTCTGCAAACAAGAGCCATAAAGGAACAAAAATTCTGCAGGATAACGGTATAAGCGTTACGGGAGGGATATTAGAAACTGCCTGTGATGAGGCAATAAAGAACTACAGATTTATGAACGCTTCTTTATTTAGGACAAGAATTGCTTCCTCGATACAGACCGCAAGAAGGTTTTACCTGTTCCTTATTAAGAAAGGCGATCTGAAAAAAGTTAATAATCTGATAAAAAAGATATCCGGTTATACACCTCAAACGGACACGGATATTTTCCAAACACAATTTACTTTGGAAACTTTAAAAGAGAATTTAAACTGGGACAATTTGCAGGAAAACGAAACTTTATTAAACGAACTTATAAAACTTTTAAAACAGATTGATGTTTACGATAACCCCGTAAAACGTGCGGGAATAATATATGCACTGAAAAACAAATGTAGTATCGATACAAAAGACGGCAGTATATACTTCTATAATTCCGACGGGAAACAGTTAGAATTTTATATAAATTCTTTCGGTAAATTTGCCGCCACGCAAAATTATTTGAACAAGATGGAGTTCCTTTCTCGCGTAAGGAACTTTGCCGATTTGGATGACAACCTTGCATTAAGAAGCCAACCTTTCAACGAGAAAATTCAAAAAGTTTTTTCAATACTTACGTTATACGGAATTGCAAACCCTATTCCGATTACGGGCAATGTTTTAGACCTTGTTAAAAAAAGATTGGATCCCGTAGGCAAACAAATAAGTGCTTTTATACCGTCGGTATATATAGAAAATGCAGCCATGCAGTGCAATATTGAAAACGGAGAATATGTACAAAACGCCTATTATATGGACTACGTTGCAAAATCCTCTATAGATCATAGAACTTTTGAAGATTTGGATAAAATTTTTGCAGATTTAAGCCAACAGTGGTACGACCTTTTTGAGACATTTGCAAAAGAAACAGAAAATTTAAGACAACGTGAAAATACGACCTACAGAGAATTTATAAGAAAATTTATAAATCTCGATACGGACGTCCCGGATATTATAAAAGACTTTATTTATCCTTGGGGAACATTTTCCAGAAAGGAAGCCGTTAAACAGTTAGACGAAATTTACAGAACGGCAATAAATAAAGGCGTAAGCAAAAAAGAGTTTTTAAATATTATGAAATTTATGTCTTTAATGGAAATGTCGAGATTATGTTTCTCCGAGGACATAGCAGACAAAAAAGAAGCCTCACGTTTAATAAAAGATTTTCAAAAAATTGATAAAGGCGAAGATTTGAGAGGAGATTTTACAAGTCCGGTAAGATTTGTTATTTCCCCTTTCAGACCCAACATTGTCAGAGAAAAAGTTGCACAATATTATGAAAATATAGTTAAGACATCTCATCCCGATTTGGATACTATAAGTTCCGGACAAACAACTATCAGCGTCTATAAGACGGGCGTTGATAAATCCGTCCCGATAAGAGCGGAAATCGCAAGCGGCATATCTGCCGACAATATTATTTTTTCCGGAGATGAATTCAATGTCGGCGGTGTAGATTACCCGATGTATAGAATGCAACAGGAAGATAAAAAATATGAAGATATGGTTGTTATAAACACAAATTACAATATATTCGACGGAAAATTTATATCTTTAAAAAATTCAACTGCTTTTTCTCAGGATTCTTCCGTAAACGGAAATATCGAAAGAAGCCTTTTACTGCAACAAATAATTTTATCGGTACTTGAAATAAACATAGAGAAAATTGCTTCAGACCCGGAATACAACCCCGAAGAAAGTATCGCTCAGCAGGTTAAAAAAATAATAGATACGCTTGAATCCGTAAATACGGAACAACTTTCGGAAATGTTAAAAGACGAAAAGCAGCTTGAAAAAGAAACCGAAAATACGGAACTTCTTCTGATAGCGGCATAACAAAAAACCATATAAATATGTTTTATTTTATTTTAAATGTAGCCGTTACCGTAACGACTATTTCTTTTTCTTTAGAAGAAGTATTGTATATACCGTAATCTGCCACATCGGTAGAAAGCGGTTTCCTTATTTGAAACACGCCTGAACGGGCAGATAACAATCTGCAAACTTTATTACCGGAACTTTTGGCAATTTCAGTCGCTCTGGATTTGGCATCAACAGTTGCAAGTGCAAGCATTTCAGCCTTTATATCGGCGAGGTTGGAAATAAAATATTCAATATTTGAATTTTCCAAATATATATCCTGTTTTGCCATTGCGTCGGTATCGAGGGCAATTTTTTCAATCAATTCAACATTATCGGATCTGGCTTCAACTCTTTGGCTGAACGAATATCCGTTTATACCGTTGTTGCCGTAAGTTGCATAAGAACTTACCGGTTCTATTAAAATATCCTGTTCGGTTATTCCGTTGGAAAGAAGATACTTTTTAATTTTTGCCAAATCTTTCTGTAACAGAGACGGGCCGTCATTTTTGTTTACAATGCCCGTAGTTCTGCTGAAATTAATATTCCATTTTGCCACATCGGAATTAACATTTTTTGTTCCCTGTCCTACTACCCTGATACTCTGTTCGGATTTTGCCGAAATAAAGAAACAGCCTAAAATTAATGATGAAATAATAAAACCTACCGCCAAAATAAGTGCGGATTTTTTATCCGTAAAACTTTTTTCTCCGTTTGCTTTAAAAAAATTTCTGTTGTTATTTCTGTTATCATTACTAAAATGTCTTCTCATTTTTTCTCCTTAAAAAACGTCAATTAATAAATTTTCGCGTACTTTACAAACCTATCTCTTTTAATAAACCTTTCAGCATATTGGCGGACTTTACAAATGCCGTTCTTTCAACATCGCTAAATTCTATTCTCTGCACTTGCCTTATACCGTCACGATTGACAACTGCCGGCAAACTTAAATAAACGTCGTTAACTCCGTAGAAATCTTGCACCATTACCGATACCGGCAGAACGGAATTTTCGTTTAAGAGAACGGCTTCGGTAATTCTTGTTAGAGACAACCCTATCCCGTAGGAAGTTTCGCCTTTTTTTTCTATAATTGTGTAGGCTGAATTTTTAACATTTGTAAATATTTCGTTTAGAATTGCTTTGTGGTCGCAATTTTCTTTTCTGTCGCACAAGAAACAGTGATTTTCTATATTTACTCCGCCGACGGTAGCCTTGCTCCAGACGGGAAGTTCCGAATCGCCGTGTTCGCCCAAGATATATGCGTGGATGCTTCTCGGGTCAATTTTGCAATGTTTGGCGATTTCGTATTTAAACCTTGCAGAATCAAGAACAGTTCCAGAACCGATAACCTTTGAAGAATCTTTACCGGATATCTTGTATGCCGCATAAGTTAAAACATCAACGGGGTTTGATGCTATAAGTAAAATTGCGTCGGGAGCATACTTCATAATTTCGGGAATTATTGACTTAAATAATTCTATATTATCTTTCAATAAATCTATTCTTGTCTGACCTTGTTTTTGTTTTTTGCCTGCGGTTACAACGACCAAATCGGAATCTTTTATATCTTCGTAAGTTCCCGCATTAACATTTACCGACGGCGTAAAAGGTGCTCCGTGTGAAAGATCAAGGGCTTCGCCTTCGGCTTTTTCTTTAAAATAATCAACAAGAGTTATTTCTCTTGCACAACCGTTAATCATTAACGAGTATGCGTATCTTATGCCTACATTACCGCAACCGATTATTGAAACTTTAGGTTTTAACATTTTTTCTCCAAAAACTGATATTTTAAAGATAGTATTATAGCAAAAAAGTTTGCTATAAGCAAACTTTTCAACAACAAAAAGCTTCGCTTTTTGTTCAATTCCTCTATACCTCAAATTTACTCCGCAATCCCAATTATTAAGCTGTTGTCGCAAAAAGGCAATTATGTTCTCGTTTGCTCAAGTATCGGAAGAAGATTTTACTTTTTTTCGTGCCGGCACTATTCGTTTATATTTTTCAAGCCGGGCTCCAACTGTACTTTTCTAACATCCATAGGAAGACGAAAAGTACCACGAACATGGTCGCCCTAAGAATCTAATCTACTGATTCTTACTTGAAAAATATTGCACTCATAAGCAGTGCCTGAGGCACTTCAAAAAAGAAAATCTCTTCCTCATAAATGTCGTTTAATTATAAATTGTAAACTATAAATTCTACATTGTCGTTTTATCTCGAACATATTCCCTTTTTGCTCCGCAACTTTTCAACTATTCAACTCTTCAACAACAAAAAGCTTCGCTTTTTGTTGTCCTCCCTTTTTTCTTGTAAAATTCTAAAAAATTTTTTATAATTTTAATATATTTAAGTAAATCAACTAAATTGTATATTTTGCTGCCGCCACCGTTAATGACGGCAGCTAAAAAAGGACTGAATGCTATGCTAAGCTTTCAACGGGAATACCGTTGATATCCTTTTGTGTTATGTAATTCGACTATATTTATTATTTTAACTTGATAAAGTAAATTTACTTTATTTAATTATAATTTATAAAAATAAATTTGTCAAGGAGTTTTTATCATGGAAGAAAGAAAAATAAAATTTTTACAGGATATAAATAACGGCACAATAAAAGGTGCTCAAAAAATTATTGCTCAAAAACTTAAAATTTCAAACACTTCGGTTTCATTATGGTTTAAAAATAATAAGAAACCGTCTCTTGATAATATTATAAAAATGGCAAAAATATTTAATAAATCCGAACAAGAAATAAAAGATGTTTTCTCGTTTGAAACGGAAGAAACAACTTCCGCCGAAAATAATAAATTTGCGGATGCAAGAGATATGGAATTGGTAAAAGAAAAAATAAAAAGATTTGAAACCGAATTTGATTATATGAGAGATAAAATAAAAAATCTTGAAAGCAAGATAAAATAGTATAACCGTCATACCGAGCCTGTAAAAGTTCCTCAATATTCTAAACCTCTCTGATATTCCGTCGTTTATTGTACATTTTCGTTATTGTCAATTTTCAAAAAAATTTGCTATAATATACCGAAAATTTAAATCCCGTGAGAAATAAATGAAATTTAAAATAACTTTAGTGTTTGCAATAGTTTTTTCTTTAGTTCTTGTCGGCAGTTCAGTATATACAAAAAAACTTATTAACGAACTTCCGTCGATATCCAACCTTGAAAATTATACCCCAAGCATAGTTACAAAAATTTTCGACAGAAACGGAAGATTGCTTTCCGAACTTTTTATTGAAAGAAGAGTTTTGGTTCCCCTAAAAGATATTCCGGTAGATTTACAAAATGCGTTTATTGCCATAGAAGACAATGACTTCTATAAACATTGGGGAATTTCAACGAAAGGTATAATAAGAGCCTTTGTTAAAAATCTTGTTTTAAGGAAAGTTTCTCAAGGCGGCTCGACGATAACACAACAATTATCAAAGACCATTTTCTTAACTTCGGAAAGAACATTAACCAGAAAGATAAAAGAATTTTTGCTTACCATACAGCTGGAAAAGCAGTACACGAAAGAAGAAATTTTACAGCTTTACATTAACCAAATTTATTTCGGTGCAGGCGGTTACGGAGCAGAATCCGCATCAAAAATTTATTTCGGTAAATCCGTCAGAGATTTAACTTTGCCTGAAGCAGCACTGATAGCGGGCTTGCCGAAAGCACCAAATTATTATTCTCCGTTAAGACATCCCGAGAGAGCATTAACAAGAAGAGCCATCGTTCTTTCCAGAATGAGAGAGCTTGGCTTTATAACGCCCGAGCAGGAAAAAGAAGCAAATGCCGCACCGATACCGAAAGAAAAATTTGTCGAAGAACAAAAGTCAGGTCATTATTTTGTTGAATATTTAAGAATTCTTCTCGAACCGAAATACGGAACTAATGTTCTGCATAAAGGCGGACTTTCGATATATACAACACTTGATATAAAAATGCAGGAAGCGGCAGAAAAGGCATTGGGTGAAGCACTGGCTGATTTTGATACAAAACAAATGCCTTATTTTGAAAAAGAAGATATGGAACTTAAAAAAGTTCAAGGTGCAATAATGGCTATCGACCCGAAAACAGGTGCAATAAGGGTGATGGTCGGAGGTAGAGATTTTAAAGAAACCAAGTTTAACCGAGCAGTTCAAGCCAAAAGGCAGGCAGGTTCTTCGTTTAAACCGTTTGTGTATTTGGCTGCAATCGATAAGAAAATTATGAATCCCGCGACAATGCTTGAAGACGAACAGATGGTATATCAGTTCGACGGCAACGAATGGGATTTGGTCTCCAGAAAATTATCTTATGTTGAAATATTGGCCGAACGGATGACTGCGGAAGATTTGGTTGATCCGATGAAAATTTGGTATCCCGTAAACTATGGCGGCAGATACAGAGGCGATGTTTTATTGAGGGAAGCGTTAGCTCGTTCTCTTAATACTTGTGCAATTGAAGCAATAACAAAAGTTAAACCGGATACCGTTATAGACTACGCTCGCAAAGTCGGAATTAAAAGTCCCATGATTAACACATTGTCGTTGGCTCTCGGTTCAAGCGATGTAACATTGCAGGAAATGGTATCCTCTTTCGGAACACTTGCTTCCGGCGGAGTACATACCGAACCGTATTTTATCACAAAAATTCTCGACAAAAACGGCAAAGTGTTGGAATTAAATCTTCCTCAGGAGAAAGAAGTTTTAACACCGCAAACTTCTTTTATTATGACTAATCTTTTACGCGGTGTAGTGGAACACGGCAGCGGTTATGCTGCCCGTGCATTAAAGCGTCCCTGTGCGGGAAAAACAGGAACTTCCAATGATAGCGTTGATACTTGGTTTGTCGGTTATACGCCTCAGCTTGTTGCAGGCGTGTGGGTAGGGTACGACGACAGAACTACGCTCGGGACAAAATCCACCGGAGGTAATACCGCTTGCCCGATATGGACGGAATTTATGAAAGAAGCATTAAAAGATTATCCCGTGGTTGATTTCGCCGTTCCCAAAGATATAGAGTGGGCATTGATTGACCCGAAGACAGGTCTTCTTGCGTTAAGCAAAACGCAGAATGCATATTTGGAAGCTTTCCTTGAAGGGACGGTTCCTACAACATATTACACAAAAAAAGCAAATTATATAAGTAATAAAACAAACGACAATTTAGAAGACGACAACGAGGGATATTAGAAATACTAAACGCCGTACGTGTTCTTCCACCCCCATACCTAAAAGTTTGTATAAGAAAATTATTTTAGCAAATATATTTTAAAAAATTCCTCTTGATTTTAAATTCTGTTTTGTGCTATAATAACAAGGCAGACATGAAGAAAATTTAACAACTTAATATTGAATGTTTTTGGAAATTCTACGAAAGGTAGAATCTCTTTTGTTAAAACAAAAGTAGCTGAGGGTCCAAAAACAGTCGTTTGAAATTTTGTAAGAATAAATCAAAAGCTATGTTGATTTATTTTTATAACTTTATCTTTCGCTCCTTTGTGAGCGAAAGTCAGCGGCTGTGATATAATTGCCTCAGCTATTATACACAGTCGCTTTTATTTTTGTTGCAACAAAAACTCTCTCCTTTCGAAAGATACCAAAAAGGAAAATTGCGTAGCAGTGTTTCCGGCTCAGTTTTCTTGTTTTCGCAAACACGAAAACCATTCGCTTGAAATT
>CALGGE010000007.1 GCA_937916125.1 uncultured Elusimicrobia bacterium
TTCCGATCTGGAATGTTGGAAAAATTCGGCTCGATTTCGAGAATTAGAGAAGAAATAAATGACTCGTTGGATAATTCTTGTAAGGATTTTATTTTCATTTCCTCTAAATGATATGTTGAATTTTTAAGCGCTAATTCAAGAATATCATCATTCTTTTTCGTCTTTTTAGCATTTATGGTAACTTTGGAGCCTTTCTTTGAAGATAACCAATCTTCAAACATGTTTTTATCTTCAGAACTGATTTTAGCGGAGAGCAGTATTTCTGACGGAATATCGAGTTCTCCTGTTAATAGATAATATTCTTTGATAAAGAAAGAAATAATTTCTTCTTCGCTATCATAATCAGATTTAGCAATTTCAAAATCATTTTTGTTTGTAAGTCTTCCGTCTCGAATTTGCAATACGGAAATACCGCCCATATAATCATCTGCAGTTAAAGATATAATGTCCTGATTAATATTAGTGTTTTCATAAACAACTTTTTGTTTTTCGATTGTCTTTAAAACATCAAAATAGCTGTCACGATATTTTGCGGCTTTTTCATATTCCTGATTTTCAGAATATTTTTCCATCAAGGACTTGAGTTCATAAACAAGTTGCATTTGCTTTCCTGATAAAAATAATTCAACATTATTTATTAATTTTTTATATTCAACAGGGGTAATCAGCTTTTGACACGGAGCCATACATCTGCCAATTTGGTAATACATACAAGGTCTGTCTTTAAATTTTGGAGTTTTACACTGTTTTAAAGGAAAAAGTTTTTTTAACAAATCCAAAGTAGTGTACATAGACTTTGCATTTGTATATGGTCCGAAATATTTGCCTTCAAGCATGTTTCTATTTCGTTTTCTTGTAACTAAAATACGAGGATAATCTTCTTTCGTAATAAGGAAATACGGAAATTTTTTATCATATGAAGATAGTAGCGGGAAAGGGCATTTGACAAGTTATGAAACAGTATTAGGTATAGATATAAGAGGCAATAAATATTTTACATTGTTTACCGTTGGAGCAGGTCTAAGATTTGGTGCTACTACTTATTTCCACGCAGTAGCAAAAAAGCCAATAGAAATAAGCAAAAATGGCAATATGTTATTATTACAATATAACCTAACCAAAGGATCTTACGTTTTTGAAGGAGCAAGTGTTGAACTTGATGGAGATTCTTCATTCTATGGGAATTAAAAGATGATGGGAACAAAAAGCGAAGCTTTTTGTTCCCATCATCAAAAATTGTTGTGCAATTTTTCCAATCTTCCGCTTAATTTTTCTTTAATAATTTAATTTCTTTTTTTAACATCTCATTTTCAATTTGAAATCTTTTATTCATTTCTTCAATAACTTTATCTTGTTTTTCTATTAAATGCATAATAAAGTCTATTTTCTCATTAATATCATTCGATGTTGAAGATTTGTTAAATTTTTTATCATCTAAAAAATATGTTACGGGGACATTGAAAAATTTTGCAAGTTTTCCTATAGATTTATTCGTAGGTTCTGCCTTACCGCTAAGCCAACGACTAACAACACCTTCTCCTATTTTCAAGCCATTGGCTAAATCTCTTTGGCTTAAATCTTTTTCTTTAAGTAAATCCAACAATATTTCAATAAAATCTTTTTTCATAATAACCCCCTTTTTATACAAAAACACTTGACAAAACTTGCTTTATGTACTATAATTACACTTGTAAACAATAAATAAAGTAAGTTTTGTTAATTTTTTAAAGATAATAAATAATATTTTTTACAAAACAAAAAGAGAGATTTTTCAGCATAACACAAGCTGATTTACTTAACAATAGCAACTCTCTTCACAAACTGCCGGTTCTTGGCGGTATCGGCAGTTTACATCTAAACAACCTAATATTTTATCAAATTATAATAAAAAATAGAAGTAAAAAATTGCTTAACATCGGAGGTTTTTATGAAAAAGAAAAAAGGTTTCACGCTTGTAGAATTGGTAATTGTTATTGCCATAGTAATAATTCTGTCGGTAGTATCAGTTCCGATTTATAGAGGGTACATAAATAAAGCGAAGATGGCAGAGGGATATGCCTTATTGGGAATGGTACTATCTGCTCAAAAAGCATATTATTCTGAGTATGGAATGTTTTTACACGGTTATAAAAGTAGTGCAGGAACTGACAATGACGGTTATACATGTAATGAAACAGTATTAGGAATTGATTCGCGAGGGAATAAATACTTTACTTGGTTTGACGTTGGAAGAGGAATAGATTCTACAAATAGGGATTTTATAGCTTATGTATTAAAACCGGAAGATTTAGTTCTCAATTCTGCAAAACCTTATTTATCTTTAAGATATAATATAACTGACGGAGCATCTTTTGTAGATAATGTAGCTTTTAACGGATAAATTTTATTTAACAGGATTAGCAATATTAATCCTATTGCAGCAGTGGTATGACATAGCGATATCACTGCTGTTTTTTTATAATAATTAAAAAATTTTATAGAGAAATAAAGATTTTGGGGTTAAATGCAATAATAGAAGTTGTTCCCATAAAACATTTTAATCTTAATATGATAATTTCTCTCGGAATTGAATATGAATAAATTAAACAGATACTCGTTCTAAAAATCGTTCCATCATATAATTCTGTAAAACAAGTTGTGCAGATATTTTCTTTTTAACAGCAATATTTTTTACGATAGCTTTTAATTGCATAGCATTTTCATAGCAATACCTCTAAATATGAACGGAGTTTGTTTTCTACATTAAATATTTTTGCATACTCTGAAAGTAAAGGAATATTTTTATCTTTTAAAAAAACATATTTTTTTAGAAAAGTTCATGTTGTCATCCTATTTATTTACTTTGTTGCTTAATATTACAATATAAACAAGCATATAAGTCAAATTAAAATTTCAAATACAAAACTAAATATTATATTTGTCTTTTTAAGGCTGTAATATTTTTACTTTAAAAAATAAAACAAGAAAAATAAACTAAAACATAGCATTAATCCGAAGAAAGACAGAGAAAAGAAATTTCTTTTCTCTGTCTTTAAAATTTTATTTTCTATTTTTCTGTACGAGTGTCTTAATCGGGAATCTCGTCTTGCCGCTTTATCTTCTCTTCGAAATTTCAATTTCAAGTTTTGAAAATCTTGTATTACAATCCTTTTCTAATTTTAAAAAATTTATCTCCAAATCTTTTATTTTGTTTTGAATTTCCTTAAGTTGTTCAGAAATTGTATAAGGAAATTTTAAATTGTTTTTTTCAATATTTTCTATTAAAGAGCTTATAGGTACATCTAAAGTTTTAGCGATTTTATTAAGTGTTTTAATTGACGGATTTCTTTTTCCTGTTATCCAATTGCTGACATGGCTTTGATTCACTCCGATTTTTTTTGCAAAATCTTCCTGTTTTAAATTTTTCTCAAACATAAGTCTTTTTAACTTTTCAGAAAAAATTTTTGTCATAGCTTTTCCTCTTTAATAATTTCTAAAAAACACTTGACTTTATATGATAAATAGTATAAAATATTTCTTAAAGAAATATTTTATATACATTCTAATTAAAATCTGCATTCTAAAATTATTCAATTTATAACTGTAAATTAAATCAATAAAGCCGGGCGAGCTGCGACATAGCAACAGCTCTAATGTTAAATTACTACATAGCAGTAATTTAATTAAAGATGAAATATCATAGCAATCGATTAATCTCTCGGCTTATTATAGCAAAAAAAATTATTAAAAGAAAGGAGAAAAAGACAATAAACCAAAAAAGTAGAAAGGCTATGAAAAACCTTGAAAAGCAACAAAAATGTACAATGAACGGCAACGACAGTTGAAAAGTTGAAGAGTTGAAAACGGCAATAAACTAAAAAAGGAGAAAAATTATGAAAACAAAATTAAAAGGGTTCACATTAGTTGAGTTAGTAATCACAATCGCCATTGTGATAATTCTGTCGGTAATTTCAGTACCTATCTATAGAGGATATGTCGATAAGGCTAAAATGAGTGAGGGTTATGCACTACTTGGATTAATTCTTGCAGCACAAAAAAATTATTATTCGGAATATGGCATTTTTTTAGATGATAATCAAAGTAGTATAGGGAATGAAAGATATTCTTACAGTGAAGAAGTTCTTGGTATAGATGCTAGCGGAAATAAGTATTATACCGCATTCAATATCAATAAGGCTAATAATGTTAATCCTACACTTTTAGATGGTTTTTTGTCCATCATAATAGGTAAAGATATGAAAAATTTAACAATGAAGTATAGTAGAATAGATGGAGCTACAATTTATTAATAAAACAAAAAATTATTTTAGGAGCATAACATAGCGATGTTCCAAAAAAGGAAGAATTATAACAACAAATCTTTCTTTTTTGCTAATAATAGTTGATACTTTTACATAATATCTATTGATATTTTTATCTGACTTGTGGATTTGAAATTAGATTTGTGGGTAATTTTTCAAAAAATGTTTAGCAGAAACAATAAGAGGCAGGATGTATTTTTTCCCTGCCTCGTATCTTTAAAGCAGTGCTATGTAATGCTCAATTTTATTATAAAATAATGAGAAAAAGTATATTAAAAATAAAAAGAGTGAGATTGTTGCTATGTGACAATCTCACTCCCATCATAAATGCTGTTGCATTTTTGATGATTTAAAAATATTTAATTACCATTGATACCCTTCACTCAATCTTGCTCCTCCTTCCGATACGTAATAATGCATAACTAAAAAAGTTTTATGATATTCTTGTTTTCTGCTTGACATTTTTTTATTAATAGTGTATAGTTTTGATATGACAAAACTATACACTAAAGTAAAAGGGTAAGATATGAATATTTTAGAAGAAATTGAAATAAAAAGAAAAACAATTTATGAAATTTTAAAAAATCCTCAGGCAAAAAAAGTTTTAGATGATTGGTTGCTGTCGGAGTTGGCATATACTTCCAACCATATTGAAGGAAATTCTCTCACAAGAAAAGAAACTGCAGATGTTATTACTCAGGGAATAACTTCAGGTTCAAAAAAACCGATAAAAGATTATCAGGAAGCAATAAATCATGCAAAAGCATTTAATATTATTTTGGAATTAGCAAAAAATAAAAAAGATATTTCCGAGAATGATATATTAGGTATTCATAGAGAAATTCTAAAAAATATTTATGATGATTTTGCCGGCTGCTACAGAAATGTTCGTGTTAGAATTTCCGGCTCGCCGGTCATCCTGCCTAACCCGTTAAAAGTTCCCGTTCTAATGAAAGAACTGATTGCTTTTATAAACACTAAAAAAATCGCTCCTGTACAAAAAGCAATGGAAACACATTTTAGGTTTGTATCCATACATCCGTTTGTTGACGGTAACGGAAGAACTGCAAGATTGTTATTGAACTTAATATTATTAAAAAACGGTCATTATCCTATTATTATTCGCCCGCGGGACAGAAGAATTTATTTATCAAACATAGAAAAAGGACAACTTACGGCAGATTTATCCGCATACAATGAATTTATGTATCAAACTCTTAATAATTCATATCAAACTTATATAGATATGTTCAATAATGATATTAATTTGGAAAATAAAAATCTTTTGACTATAAGTAAATTTGCAAAAGCTGCAAATGTTCCTGTTTCTACGGTAAGATATTATTTAAGAGCAGAAAAATTGAAACCCGTTACTAAAACGGAATCCGATTATATGCTGTTCTCTCTTGAACAAGTAAATATTTTTAAAAAATAAATAAAAAAAGTTTGTGATAAAACGAAGAAACGCAAGAACAAAGTGTATATCTTATAATATCTCAGTTCTTGCGTTTCAATATTGCAGCTAAAATATTTCGGTCGTAATAATAATTATATTAAACCGTGTGCTAACATAGCAGTTGCAACTTTCTTAAATCCGGCAATATTTGCACCGTTAACCAAGTTGCCCGGTGTGCCGTATTCTTCAGCAGCTTCTTTAGCATTTTTGTGAATATTTATCATAATCTGATGGAGTTTGTTGTCAACTTCTTCAAATGTCCAAGAAAGTCTCTGAGAGTTCTGTGCCATTTCAAGACCTGATGTAGCTACACCGCCCGCGTTGGAAGCTTTTCCGGGAGCATAAGCGATTTTTGCAGCGATAAATGCTTCTACTGCTTCGGGGGTTGAAGGCATATTTGCACCTTCCGCTACCGCAATAACACCGTTTTTCAAAAGTGTCTTTGCCGCTTCGCCGTCAAGTTCGTTCTGTGTTGCACAGGGAAGAGCAATATCACATTTTATCGTCCAGATACCTTTGCAACCTTCGGTATAAACAGAACCTTTCTTTCTATCTGCGTATTCTTTAATTCTCTTTCTTTCAACTTCTTTTATTTGTTTAACTATTTCTATATCAATACCGTCTTTATCATAGATATATCCGTTGGAGTCGGACATTGCAACAACTTTAGCACCCAAGCTCTGAGCTTTTTCTACTGCATATATCGCAACATTTCCCGAACCGGAAACAACGACAGTCTTACCTTCAAATGATGTCTTTCTGTCTTTCAACATTTCGTCGCAGAAATAAACTACGCCGTAACCTGTTGCCTGAGTTCTTGCCAAAGATCCGCCGTAAGTTAAACCTTTACCGGTTAAAACTCCGTGGAAAACGTTTCTTATTCTTTTATATTGTCCGAACATATAACCGATTTCTCTTGCACCCGTTCCGATATCTCCTGCAGGAACATCCGTATCAGCATCGATATATTTGCAAAGCTCGGTCATAAAGCTCTGACAGAATCTCATAACTTCGTTATCGGATTTACCTTTAGGATCGAAATCGCTACCGCCTTTTCCGCCACCCATCATCAAACCTGTTAATGAGTTTTTGAAAATTTGTTCGAAACCTAAAAATTTGATTGTGCTTAAATTTACGGAAGGATGAAGTCTCAAACCGCCTTTGTAAGGTCCGAGAGCGGAATTAAACTGAACTCTGAAACCTCTGTTTACGTGGAAAGCACCTTTGTCATCCTGCCAAGGAACTCTGAACATAATCTGTCTTTCGGGTTCAACAATTCTTTCAAGAATACTTGCATCCTGATACTCTTTGTGTTTTTCAATTACCGGGCTGATTGATTCCAAAACTTCTCCTACTGCCTGCAAAAACAAAGTTTCGCCCTGATTCCTTTGTTCTACTTCTTTCAATACTTTTTGTACGTAAGCGTTCATTTCTTTACTCCTTATATGGTTTATTTTTTCCCTTTTTCCACAAAAAACTGAATAATTCACCCGTGTCTTGTTTGAAAGCATCCTCGCTTTCTTGAATTATTCAGTGTTATATTAAAATCTTAAGTTTTGTTGCGAAATATTTTACATCTTTATGAATTTATTTGTCAATAAAAAATGTGCTGATTTTTTGTTGTAAAAATTTTCGGAAAATGATATACTAAGCGAAGTTCTTTAAATTGCAGAGGTGGTGGAACGGCAGACACGCAGGTCTCAGAAGCCTGTCCGTGTATAGCGGGTGCGAGTTCAAATCTCGTCCTCTGCACCAAGATATCGACGAACAGAAGTATATTAGGAGTTGTTAGTCAAAAACGGGAGAAGTTTGGTATTCCAAGTTGTAGCGTCTTTAGTTTCCAATATTTTCAAAACTCGTCCCTGTTCTACATGTGACACACCGAAAATCAAATCCGAATATTTCAACTTCAAAATATAATCATTATCTTTTTTTTCAACAGACTGAACTTCTGCAGGCATGGGAATCATGGTCTGTTCTTTTTTTGCTCCGATTAAATGCCCTATATAATGAGCAATATCTCGAGTATCAATTATTTTTGCAAGCACTTTGTCGCCGGGAATAATGTTTTCTATTCTCTTGCCGGAAGAATCTTCAAAAACAATAGCTTCCAATTCTATTGACGAAGATGATTCCGTTATTGCCGCTTCCTGCGATATCTCTTCGGGGAAATAGTCCGGCAATTTTCTAAATTCTCTTAACGTAAGTTCCTGTGCAACTATTTCCAAACTGATATCATGTTCCGAAAAGAATGTTTCTATAACATTTTTGACATCCTGCGTCGTAAGAATTTTATTATCTTTTAAATTTACACTTACAAATTCTCTCAGCTTTGTATCAATCGTTTTGGTATAACTTTCTATAACACCGTTTACAAGACGGCAGGAATAAATTTCTTTCTCGAAAGAAAACCAGTCTTCTTTGATATCCTGCTCGTAAATTACGGGATTATAACTCATAACAGTACTGAACCTTAATAAATCAAGATTTTTGTTATTTGTTATTATATGTATAAGACCGAAAATGTTTTCATTCTTGATATTTATTTTGGCTTTGTAAGCAGTGATGTATTTTAACATTGCACCTACAAAAGCTATGGCCTTATTGAAATTACCGCCCATAAATTCCAATGCCGTTCTTGCTTCCTGCTCTTCACAGCCGGTATCATCCATTAATGCCTTTATTTTTTCTGCGGTTATACTACTGTTCGTTTCCAATATTCCAATCCTCCAATCTTCTAATCATCAAAAAACGCTTTGCGATTTTTATCAGCTTCTCGGGTGTGCGGAATCATATACTTTTCTCAACGTTTCTAAAGTTACATGCGTATAAATCTGTGTTGTTGATAAATTTTTATGTCCTAACATTTGCTGAACGCTCCTTATATCACAACCTCTGTCCAGTAAATGAGTTGCAAAAGTATGTCTTAATGTATGCGGAGAAATTTTCTTTCTCAAACTTGCTTTAACAAACCAACCGTGCAGAGCTTTCCTTGCACCGCGTTGTGTAATTCTCTTACCGTATTTATTTAAAAACAACGGAGAATTAGGCATAAAAGAAAAACCTTTTGCCTTTTCCTCGGTCATATATTTTCTTATCGCGGAAAGGCATCTGTCGCCAACGGGTGTAAGCCTTTCTTTAGCACCTTTACCGAAAACTTTTACATAGCCGGCAATAAAATCCACATCTTTTACGTTTATACTTACAAGTTCCGCAATTCTAAGCCCTGAAGAATAAAGAAGCTCCAATATTGCCTTATCCCGCATATCGATATCGGGTATATCAAACAACAATAATATTTCCTGTTCGGTAAGGAAAACGGGAATTCTTTTATCTTTCTTCGGTGTTGCCATAGATACCGTCGGATTGGATGTTATTACATCCGTTATCACGAGATATTTATAGAAAGATTTCAAAACAGCCAACTTCCTTATAATGGAAGATTTTTTTAATTTTTTATTATACAAATATGCAAGATAATCACGAATTATATTTTTGTCACACTTTGCAAGTTCAATATTTTTTGTATCTTTTACAAATGTCGCAAACTCGTACATATCAACACTGTAAGCTTTTGCCGTATTTTCGGAATAGTTCATCTCGGCAATAAGATATCGTACAAAACGTTCTATTTCTTTTATTTCGGTAAATTGTTGCGTTTTATTAATTTCAATTTCATTTTCTTGCATATATTAATTATAGCAAATATAAAATTTTTCGCAAACAAAAACAACCTTTTAGTATATTTTTTGTTTTATTACTTAAATTAATGTATAATATTGAGACAAAATTTATAATTAACAAATAAGGAAAAGAAAATGAAAATTTTAAAAATTTTGTTATTATCGTTTATCGGGCTTGTTGTTATTACGGCAATTGCTGCCGCCGTTGCAATAAAAGTTTTTTTGCCGGAAGACAAAATAAAAACTTATATTACGGACTATGCAAGAACCAACTTTAACAAAGAAGTTGATTTCGACAAACTGTCGTTTACTTTTATAGGAATAGATTTGAAAAATTTTCGTATGAGCGAAATAAGAACAAAGGAAAATACCGATTTTGTGACGGCGGAACATTTTACCGTAAAAATTTCCCCGTTACCTTTGCTTTATAAGCAGATAAAAATAAGCAACATTTTATTGCAATCTTGTGAAATAAACGCGGATAAGCAGATGATTGGAATGTCGGAAGATCGGAATACGGGGAAAGATGATACGACAACGGATAATGTACAAGGTACAATGTACGATAAACAGCAAGAACAGCAAGGCGAAGACGGTAAAGAAGAAAAGAACGGTTGGGATGTAAATATTCGGAATTTAAATATAAAAAATGCAAATGTTAATTATAAAGACGAACAAAATAATATTGAGGCAAGCATAAAGAATTTCAATTTATCGATAAAAGATTTTTCTTTCACCGAACCTTTTGATTGCGAAGCGTCCTGCGATGTTGACGCAAAACAAAATAAACTTCATATTGCTTTGCCGTTAAATACAAAAATGACAATTTATTTGGCAAACTTCGATACGGATAAAATGTTGTTTAACGTGGATACTTTCGAAACAAAGTATAACAACGCCTCGTTCGGATTATCGGGAAAAATAAAAAATGTAAATAATCCTAAAATAGATTGCAGTCTTACGGCAAAAAATATCGACGAGAAAACATTTAAAGATTTTGTTAAATTAAACAAATTCAATATAGACAAATTGGATTTCAAAACAAAAAGCATCGTAAACATATCATCACAAAATGCAAATATAGAGAGCTTAAATATTGTTCTTCCCAATTCCTCGTCGGATGTTTCCGGAACAATCGATTGGAGCAAAAAAGATTTACAATACAATATAAAAATAGCTCTTGATTTACTGACAGACGACTTTGCAAAATTTGCTCCGGATTATAATTTAAAAGGAAAACTTAAAACAAATTTTGTCCTCACGCAAAATCTTATCGACGGAAATTTGAATTTGGAAAACATATCATCCAAATCGGAGTTCGGCAACCTGTCAAACCTGAATTTAAATTCTTCCGTCAAAATAGAAAATAAAATTCCTTTACAGAATATAGATTATTCGAAATTCAATATTGATTCCGTTCTGCTTAATATTTCCAAATGTTCCGCAAAATACAACGATATGGAATTTTCTTTAAACGGGAAAATAGAAAACAAAACAACTTCCGCATTGACATTAACTTTGCAGGCAAAAAATATTACCGACGAAACGGCAAAAAATTTCTACAAATGCCCGATAAAATTTATAATCCCTACGCTTAACGCAAACTCCGTTATAAATTTTAATTTAAAAAACAACACCGCCGATATATCGAAATTGAATATAAAAATTCCCGATTCTTCGGCAAACATTTCCGGCAAACTCAATTGGAATAACAAAAATAATTTTGTTTATAACCTAAACTTAACTTTGGATTTTCTGCTTGATAACTTTACAAAAAGTTTTCCCGAATACAATATGAAAGGAAGAATCAAGTCCGATGCGAAAGTTTCAAACAAAGATTTTTCGGGGACATTAAATCTAAACAATGTTGCTTTTGATTATCTGCCCATGGCACAAATATCAAAGCTCAATTTGGATGCTTCGGCAAAATCCAAAAACAATATTACTTTAAAAACTTTTTCCGGTATTTTTAATAAAGGGAATTTTAAAGGCGACGGTTCTCTTATAAACAACAATATTACATTCAATTTAAATATGGACAAGCTGACGATAAAAACAAGTACCGCAACCGCAACGACAACGGCAACTTCAAACAAAACTTCTCAAGAAGAAAAAACAACTTCCGCAAAAACAACAAAACAGGAATATTACAATATCACCACAAACATAAATATAGACAACATAAATGTTCCATACTTAATCAGCAAAAATGCAACATTAAAAACTTCGTTAAAATCAGTTTCGGCAGATATGAAAAAAGCAGGAGGAACTTTTGATTTTATAATGGACAAAGGAACGATAACCGATATTGATAAACTTGCGGAAAATAAATACGCCAAACTTTTCTTGCTGATATTTAACGCATTAAACAATAATGTTACGTCTAAGAGCAATTCCAACGGAATAGATTACGACAACATGACGGCAAATGTTTCGTTTACCGACGGTTTAATGAGAACAAATAATGTGACAATAAAAATTCCTTTAACAACAATGGATATTAAAGGAACAGTAAATTTTAAAACGGAAAATGTTGATTTGAAAGTTAATACGGGGCTTTATGCTGCCATGAAAATTACGGGAACCATAAGCAACCCGAAAACTACTTTTGATGTTGCTTCAACCGCCGCACAAGTTCTCGGCGGTTCTAAAAACCTTGAAGATGTCGGCAAAAAGCTCGGACAATCTCTTTCAAATTTATTTAAATAGAAAATTTTACACCTAAATTAAGTTTTAAGCTGTATAAGAAACCTCTTGTGTAGCCGGCATCGTTATCGGTGATAACCCAGTTTGCAAGAGTATAAAGAACTTCAACTATAAGATGGTTCGCTTCTATGCCGATACCGCCGCCTAAGCAAATACCTGCCAAGTTTTTAGCGTCTATAAGGTCGATATCCGCAGTACTTAACCCTGCCTGTCCTAACAAATATACACTGTTAATTTCTTTATCTTCAAAAGTAAGCCATTTATATTTCAAAGCCAAATAAGCATTTGTTAAAGATATCTTTTGACCGGTATTTTCTATATCGGTATTAAACAGATGGTCAACACCTAAACCGAGTGCGGTTTTTTCCCATTTATACCAAAACAGTTCCGCACCCAACGAATATCCCAAATCCACATCAAAAATATTATTATTCAGATTAAGATAAGGAGATGCATACAAACCGCCCTTTGCAACGATATCGAACTTTTTTTCTGCCGCTGCCGCAGGAAGAACAAATACTACCGATAAAAATACTACTGCTAAAAATTTTTTCATAATCTTTTTTCCCTCTTAAAAACCACTCTCAGCGGTTTAATAGTTGAAGAGTTGAAAAGCTGAGAACGGTAATGTACAATGTATGATGTACAATGTATAATGAACGACAACTACGAGATTCCCGACTACGACCTTCGGGAATGACACAACAACAAGATTCTTCACTCCGTTCAGCATGACAACTGCTAACTACAGTTGAAAAATTGAATAGTTTCAACTACTTATTGTACATTGTACATTATACGTCGTACGTTGTACATTGGAAAATAAAATTACGGAGTAATTTTATTTTCCCAGTGCTACTTTTTCTTCAACAATTGAAATATTATTTTTCTGCAATACATCTATTGCTTTTTCTACATTATCAAACTTAAATACCATCAATGCTTTCTCGCTTGTCTTCTCGACAAATCCATACATATATTCAAGATTGATATTATTGTCTGCTAAAACAGTTAACGCTTTTGCAAGACCGCCGGGAGCATCGGACACTTCAACCGCAACTACGGGTGCGGATTTTGCAATAAAACCGTGTTCTTTAAGAACTTTTTTCGCATCTTCTGATTTATCCAATACTACTCTTAAAATACCGAATTCCGGAGTTTCCGCAATTGTTAATGCTTTGATATTTATATTATTATCTCCCAAAAGTTTACAAACTTCGGCAAGTCTGCCTTTTGTGTTTTCAATAAAAATAGACAACTGATTTATTGTTTTCATTTTTATCTCCTTAAAAAATACTTCGTATTTTTGGAAGATCGGAAGATTTGAAGATTGGATGATTGGAAGTAAATCTGTAAAATTTATGAAGCAAATTTTGTTATTATTTAAATTCCTATTTTCTTCTAATCTTCTACTCTTCCATTCTTCTAATCTTCTGCTGTTAATGTAGGTGTCTCTTATCAATAACTCTCTTAGATTTTCCTTCCGTTCTTGCTAATGTTTTCGGTTCTACTAACCTAACACTAACTCCTAAACCTATGGTAGAATCTATTGCTTTCTTAATCGTAGTCTTTATATTTTCCAAAGCCTGCAATTCATCGGTAAAGAATTTCTCATCCACTTCAACGAGAACTTCAAGCTTATCCAAAGCATTTTCTTCTCTGTCGACTATCAATTGATAATTCGGTAAAGCACCGTCAACCTGCAATAATGCATGTTCTATTTGTGTGGGGAATACATTTATTCCTCTAACAACTATCATATCGTCGGTTCTGCCTTTAATTTTACTGAGTCTCGGTGCCGTTCTTCCGCATTTGCAAGTTTCATAAGTGATAGAAACTATATCTCTTGTTCTGTATCTTATTAAAGGAATTGCCTGTTTTGTTAATGTGGTAATTACAAGCTCGCCGGGTTCGCCTTCGGGAACGGGTTGATTGGTTACAGGATCAATTATTTCCGGATAGAAGAAGTCAGACCAAATGTGAAGACCTTCTCTATATATACATTCCTGTGCTACTCCCGGACCGCAAATTTCGGAAAGCCCGTAAATATCGGTTGCCGTCATATTTAAAGTTTTATCTATTGTATCTCTCATGGCAATACTCCACGGTTCCGAACCGAATATTCCCACTTCCCAACTTGATGTTCTCGGGTCAACACCCAAAGCTTTCATTTCTTCCGCCAAATACAAAATATAGCTTGGCGTACAAGCTACAATTCTCGGTTTAAAATCCTGCATTAATTTTATTTGTCTTTTTGTTTGTCCCGTTGCGGCAGGAATGATTGTTGCACCGAGTCTTAATGCACCGTAATGTATACCTAAACCGCCGGTAAAAAGTCCGTATCCGTAAGAAACCTGAATTATATCACCTTTCTTACCGCCTGCACAAGCAATGGAACGGGCAGCAACATTTGCCCAAAGGTTAAGATCTCTTTTAGTAAAACCTACAACCGTAGGATTACCTGTAGTTCCGCTCGACACATGAATTTCAGCAACATTTTTTATGTCCGTTGAAAACAAACCGAACGGATAAGAATCTCTTAAATCTTCTTTTGGTGTAAAAGGTAATTTTGTAATATCGTCTATGGATTTTATGTCCGTCGGCAATATTCCAAACTTATCAAATTTTTGTCTATATATGGGAGAATTATCGTAGATGTATTTTACAGCTTTTACCAATCTTTCCGACTGAAGATTTTTTAAGTCTTCTTTGTTTGCACATTCCAACTTTTCATTGTAAATCATACTTTCTCCTTAAAAATTGCTTTGCGATTTTTGGCTAAGAAGCTGCCATTATAACTTTTCAACTGCCGTTCTGTCATGCTGAGCTTGTCGAAGCATCTCGTCGTTGTCGTTAAACTGTTCAACTATTCAACTATTCAACTGTCGTTATTGTACATTGTCGTTCTCAGCCTTTCAGCTTATAAGCTAATTTTTAAATTGCAGATTTAAAAATTTCAATATTTTTATCCGCAAACTGCGGTTTTATAACCTGCTTTAATGCCTTTTGCCAACTTTCTTTGGAAATATTTAAATGTTTGGATAATACCCCTAACATATATGTATTTAAAAATTTGGGATTTGATATTTTTTCCTGTCCTTTAACAAAATCTTCATACAAATCCGTTCCGCCTTGTTTGAGAAGTTCTAACATTCTTTCGTGTTCACCTTTATCAAACGAAAGCAAATAATCCACTTGCCCTGCTTCAATTATAGGAGAAAAAACTTCTTTTCCTATCCTTACATGAGATTCTACGGAACCCCCTCTCTGTGCCATGCCGTGTACTTCGGACTTTTTTACATGATGTCCGTCATACATTGCAGCAAGCCCTACAATTTCCGCAGCGGTTAAAATTCCCTGACCGCCCGTTCCACAAAATAATATGTTTATTGTATCCATTATTTTCTCCTAAAAAATACTTCGTATTTTTGAAGATTGGAAGATTTGAGGATTGGATGATTGGAAGTTAAGTTGTAAAATTTGCTTTGCAAATTTTGTTATCATTTAATTTCCGCTTTGCTTCTAATCTTCTATTCTTCCATTCTTCTAATCTTCTACTTTGCAGCTTCTAAAGCAGCAAAGTGGCATTGTTGTACACAAACATTGCAACCTGCACATAAGTTTTCGTTCAATTTTATATTTCCGTTTTCGTCTTTAAATATTGCAGGGCAATCCACACTTGTACACATATAACATTTTTTGCATTTGTCCGCATAAAATTTCGGTGCAGGCTTTTTGCTTCTGTCTATCATCTTACAAAGACCTATTCTTACTATCAATACGGAAAGTTCGTCTTTAGCGGAATATTGTTTTATTTTAGATTCTATTACGGCAGAACTGTCGCCGATAACTTCAACATTGTCAGCACCGCAAGCTTTACATAAAGTAACCAAATCAAGCCTCTTTGTCTGTTCACCTTTAGCGGTAACTCCCGTTGCGGGGTTAGGCTGAGCACCTGTCATTGCCGTCGTTCCGTTATCAAGAATAATTATTACACCTTTGGTTTTATTGTAAGCACAATTGATAAGCCCTTCTATACCCGAATGACAAAAAGTGGAATCGCCTATAACGGCAACAGCTTTGTCTCTGCCCAAAACGGAAGTCAAACTGCTCATTATCGTTACGCTTGACCCCATACAAACCGTTGTATGAAGTGCAGATAACGGCGGTGTTGCACCGAGAGTATAACAACCTATATCGCCTGCAACAACAACTTTAGTTTTTCTTAAAGCAACAAATGTTGCTCTGTGCGGACATCCCGGACACAAAACAGGTTTTCTCCCCGGTTTAGGATAAGAAGTTTTAGGTTTGCCGTCGATAATGTCTCTGACGGATTCGGGGTTAAGTTCACCTACTCTGTAAGTATAATGTTTACCCTGACATTTTATTCCCATCTGTAAAAGATGTTCCTCTATAAAAGGTTCACTCTCTTCAACTACTGCAACTTTTTCTACCTGAGAACAGAAATCTTTTATTTTTTTGTCGGGGAAAGGATATGTTACGGTAAGTTTTAATACCGAAGCATCGGGATATACTTCCTTAACATACATATATGAAACACTGTCGGTAACTATACCGAGTTTTTTATCTTTTATCTCGACGGAATTTTCTTTTGCTCCGTCTGAAAATTCCTGCATTTTAATTAACTTTTCTTCCAAGTCTATATGTTTTTTGTAAGCGTTTGCCGGGACCATAACATATTTTCTCGGATTTTTTTCAAAAGGTTTGTTCGGAATTTCGGTTCTTTCACCTATCTCTACATTTTCTTTTGTATGAGCCACTCTTGTCGTCATTCTGAAAAGAACCGGCGTATCGAACTTTTCGCTTATTTCAAACGCCAATTTAATTAATTTTTTGGCTTCTGCAGGAGAAGACGGTTCCAACAAAGGAATCTTTGCAAATTTTGCGATAAGTCTGTTATCCTGCTCGTTCTGCGACGAATGCATACCGGGATCATCTCCGGTAACAATAACAAAACCTGCATTTATTCCCGAATAAGCAGATGTCATAAGAGGGTCCATCGCTACATTTACTCCTACATGTTTCGACGAATAAATCGAACGAACACCTGCAAAAGCAGCACCGAGTGCAACCTCAAACGCAACTTTCTCGTTTATTGCCCACTGTGCATCAACTTCTTTAAATTGTGCAAAATACTCTAAAATATCCGTCGCGGGCGTTCCCGGATACGATGCTGCAAATTTAAGCCCTGCTTCATAAGCCCCTTGAGCAAGAGCTTCGTTTCCTGATAAAAGTTTATAATTTTCCATGATTTTCATATTCTACTTTTTTTATAAATGTTTTTCAATAAAAAATCTTTATACTATTTAAAAATGTGTTTTTTTAAGAATTGACCGGTATAGGATTTCTGTGCTAACATAATCTTTTCAGGGGCACCTTCGGCGACAATTTTGCCTCCGCCGTCACCACCCTCCGGACCTAAATCTATAATCCAATCGGCTGTTTTTATAACATCCATATTGTGTTCAATTACAAGAACCGTATTCCCCGCATAGACAAGTTTATGTAAAACATCCAACAGTTTTTTAACATCTTCAAAATGAAGTCCCGTAGTTGGCTCATCCAAAATATACAAAGTTCTTCCCGTTCCGCGTTTGGAAAGCTCGGTGGCGAGCTTTATTCTCTGTGCCTCACCGCCTGAGAGCGTGGTGGAAGATTGACCGATTTTTATGTAGCCTAAACCTACCTCATTTAATGTAGATAAAATATTTTTAAGTCTGGGAATATTTTCGAAAAATTTAACGGCTTCTTCAACTGTCATATTTAAAACTTCGTCGATATTTTTGCCTTTATATTTTATTTGTAAAGTTTCTTCGTTAAATCTTCTCCCCCCGCAAACATCGCACTTTACAAAAATGTCCGGCAGAAACTGCATTTCTATCTGCAATGTTCCGTCGCCCTGACAGTTTTCACATCTGCCGCCCTTAACATTGAACGAAAATCTTCCGGGAGCAAAGCCTTTGGCTTTAGCCTCGGGAGTCTGTGCAAACAACTCTCTTATTATCGAGAAAGCCCCCGTGTAAGTAACGGGGTTGGAACGCGGTGTTCTGCCTATCGGAGACTGGTCGACAATAATAACTTTATCTATATTTTCCAAACCTTCAATGCTTTCATGTTTTCCGGGAACATCTTTTGCTCTGTATAATTTCTGTGCCAATGCTTTGTAAATGATATCGTAAACAAGAGTGGATTTCCCCGAACCTGAAACACCCGTTACACAAACAAATAGTCCGAGAGGAATCTCAACATCTATCTTTTTCAAATTAAACTGTGCCGCACCATACACGGAAAGCCATTTGTTGCCGGGCTTAATTCTCTTTTCAACGGGAATCGACAGCTTGCCGTTAAGATATTTTGCCGTTAGGGAATCTTTGTTTTTCAGCACGTCTTTCGGAGTGCCTTGTGCAACTATCTTGCCGCCGTGAATACCTGCACCCGGACCTAAATCTATCAGATAATCCGCCGTTCTCATGGTATCTTCGTCGTGTTCAACAACTATTAAAGTGTTGCCCATATCTCGTAATGCAGTTAAAGTTTTCAGTAATTTATCGTTATCTCTCTGGTGCAAACCGATGGACGGTTCGTCCAAAACATACAATACTCCGGTAAGCCCCGAGCCTATTTGCGTGGCAAGATGTATTCTCTGTCCTTCACCGCCGGAAAGAGTGGAGCTTTCTCTGTCCAGCGACAGATATCCCAAACCGACATTGTTCAAAAAGTTCAATCTGGCTTTTATTTCTTTCATAATAGTTTTTGAAATTTCTTTTTCTTTGTCGGTAAACTTAATATTTTCGAAAAATTTCGCGGCTTTATTTACCGACATTGCCGTAATATCCATAATGGACTTATCGTTAACAAGAACGGACAACGCCTCTTTTTTAAGCCTTTTACCTTTACATGACGGACAGGTTCTTTGCGTCATGTACTCATTAAAAATCGCAGTTTTTACAAAATCGGACTCGGATTCGTTATAGCGTCTCTGCATATTTGTTACGACTCCTTCAAAGTCCCCCTTGCCGTATAACAAAATATCCTGTTGAACTTTAGTAAGATTTTTCCAAGGTTTGTTCATCGGAATATCGTATTTATCACATACGTCCGAAAGCATTTCATAATAATAACCCGACCAGGAAGTTTTCCAGCGGTGTGTTCTTGTGGTTATCGGATTAGCCCATGGTTTTAATGCTCCGTCTTCTACGGATAAAATTTTGCTCGGGACAACCAAATCTTCATCTATTTCTATTTTTTTACCGAGTCCGCCGCAATCCGGACATGCCCCGTGCGGTGTATTGAACGAGAAAAGTCTCGGTTCGATTTCCGCGATATTTATTCCGCAATCTATACAGGCATAATGTTCACTGAATGTTTTTTCGTCTTTTATATTTTTTTTGTCGTCAAGAACCGCCACGCAAACAAGTCCGTGTCCGTGCTTTAAAGAAGTTTCTATTGAAGAAGAAATTCTGGATTTATTTTCTTTATTTACTTTTATTCTGTCAACAAGAATATCTATATTGTGTTTTTTATATCTGTCCAATTTAATATCTTCATCAAGACTGTATATTTTTTTATCTACACGAACTCTGTTAAAACCGTCTTTTAATAATCTTGTAAAAAGTTCTTCATAAGTCCCGATTTTGCCTTTTATGACCGGTGCCAAAATATATATCATTGATTCTTCGGGAAGCTTCATTACTTCGTCTATTATCTGCTGAGACGATTGCGGGCTGACTTTTTTACCGCATTTAGGACAATGTGCAATACCTATTCTTGCAAACAAAAGCCTTAAATAGTCGTAAATTTCCGTAACGGTCCCCACCGTGGAACGCGGATTGTGCGACGGGTTTCGTTGTTCTATGGATATTGCAGGAGAAAGCCCCTCGATAATATCCGCATCGGGCTTATCCATCAAATCCAAAAATTGTCTTGCATAAGCCGAAAGAGATTCAACATATCTTCTCTGTCCTTCGGCATATATAGTATCAAAAGCAAGAGAAGATTTCCCCGAACCGGATAGACCTGTAACGACCACTAACTTATTTTTCGGGATGTCGATATCTATATTCTTTAGATTATGTTGTCTTGCACCCCTTATTTTAATAATATTTTCCATAAATTTTCCTTTTATATTTTGCTAAGCGAGTTTAATTTTTTACTTCTAATTTTGCATTTGCCTCCCTTATGTACCACTCGCTCCGCTTTCATTTCAGTACACTGCGGTCGTCAGTTGCTTCATTCTAACACAAAATCTTAAGGCCTTTAACTACAACCAACAGCGACAAATACTTCGTTATATTTCAAAATCTTAAAAGTCTTTGAAAGCCAACAACGTCAAACGACAAAACAATGACAAATTTCATAAATTTGCCAAATATAAATTATAACAAATTTTGAAGATATTAGGTTAGTGTAGTATCTATTGGTTGTTTTTTAATAATTGTATCTTTATAATAAAAAATTTATTGTTTTTTATTTCTTTCAAAATTTAAATCAGATATAAAGAAATATTCATTGTATTGTCTATTGTCAGTTACTATAAAATTTTTATCAGGATTTATATTATCAAAAAAAGATACAGGTACTGTCCTTAATAAAGAAACGAAGGTATTAATATCAATATCTTTGTTCCATTCAATCAAATCATCCTTTGCTTTATTGGCAGAAAGACAAATAATGAAGTTAAAGCAACAATCGTAACAGGAGATTTGACTCTATTACGCTCTAAATCTTTTCTGTATAAAAAAGATCCCAACCAAGTTGCAAATAAATATCCTGCCAAAAGAAAAGAAAACGAGTATACCATTGTTCCAAGAACGGGAGAATATGCTCTTGTCCAAACTATTTCCAAAGATAATGTTGTAAAACCGGTTATAAAAGAAATTATAAATATAAATTTTTCAGATAACAACTGTTTTGGTATACTATCAACTTTATTATCCTGACCTGTTTTAATATCATTTACTATATTATTTTCAATTCTGTTAAGTTTATAAACTATAAACGCCAATAAAGCTGCAAATATATTTCCACAACAAGCTATAGATAATGTTCCTTTAAATCCATAAACCTCTATCCATATTATTGTTGTAGCTAAAACACCAAGCATACCTCCAATAACATTTGCCGTATATAAGAAACTAAAACCGGTTGTGTTTTCTTTATAAATTTTTTTTAAAAAAGACATCATAAACGGGAATGTTGTTCCCATTGCTATACACCATGGAAGCAAACAAACGGTTAATACTATTGCAGATAAAAGCAAATAAGTAAAAGAATTTGTCGCACCCGTATCCAACAATATATGTTGAGAAATTATAAACGAATTAGGAACTATCAATGCACCTGTAGCAATAAAAATTTCAGTAAGTATATAAAAATAAATCGGTGATATTTTTAATTTATCGGATAATTTATCAATGTATTTACCGCCAAACCACGAACCTATAGCAATTCCTAACATAAAAACGGAAATAGCAACAGACATAACAGGTGTTATGCATCCAAAACTTCCAAAAGCCAATCTTATCCATACAGATTGATAAACTAAACCGCTTAATCCGGATAAAACAAAAATTAAAAACAACAATATTTTTATATTTTTATTCACAACACAAGTATCCTCTTCATATTTTTTTACAATTATTTTTTCTAATATTACTTTGCAACAATTGTGTCTTTTATATTGGAAGACTTCTTCGGATAGTCACTATTAAAATGTGCTCCGCGGCTTTCTTTTCTTTTCATTGCGGACTTTATTATTATTTCGGCAACTTCTACTATGTTTTTTACTTCCAAAAGTTCCATACTTACTTTAAAATCTCTGAAATGATTTTTTACTTCGTCTTTAATAAGTTCTATTCTTTTAAGTGCCATCTGCAATCTTTCATCGTTGCGGACGATAGCAACATAATTCGACATAAGCCTTCTTACTTCTTCCCATTTATGCAACATCGTCGTCGGATCACCGTTTCCCGTGGCTTCGTTAACAAACTCGGGAACATTTTCGTCAATCGAAATATCTTTCAACATATCTTTGGATTTTTGATATGCATATTCGGAAAACACAAGACCGTCAAGAAGAGAGTTTGATGCAAGCCTGTTCGCACCCTGTAACCCGTTGCAGGCATTTTCCCCTATGGCAAAAAGATTTTTTATTGTAGTCTGAGCATATTTATCTACGGCAACGCCTCCGCAACAGTAATGTGCCGCCGGAACTACCGGTATCATATCACGTGCCATATCTATACCGTAAAACAGACATTTTTCATAAATATTCGGAAAACGTTTAACAAGAAAATCTTCGCCTCTGTGACGAATATCGAGATATACGAACTTGTCTCCGTGCTTTTTTAGTTCCGTATCTATCGCACGGGAAACTATATCACGCGGAGCCAAATCTTTTAACGGGTGATACTTTTCCATAAAAGCTTCGCCCTTTTGATTTTTTAATATCCCGCCCTCGCCTCTGACAGCTTCGGAAATTAAAAAAGATTTCGCAATCGGATTATATAAACACGTGGGATGAAATTGTATAAACTCCATATTTGCAATGTCGGCACCTGCTCTGTATGCCATCGCAATACCGTCGCCGGTAGCCACATCGGGATTGGACGTATAAAGATACACTTTGCCCGTCCCGCCGCAGGCAAGAACGACAATTTTTGCCAAAAAAGTTTCAACGGTTGCATTTTTCTCGTCATAAACATAAGCACCGCAACATTTGTTGCTTTTATCGACAATCAAATCTACAGCCATATGTTCTTCAAAAATATTTATGTTTTCGGCTTTTTTAACATTGTTTATAAGAACTTTTTCTATTTCTTCACCGGTAATATCGCCCGAGTGCAAAACTCTTCTTTTGCTGTGTCCGCCCTCAAGCCCAAGCTCAAACTCGGAATCGGAATCTTTATAACTTTTCTTTGCAAAATTCATCCCCATATCGATAAGTTCTTTTATTCTTTCGGGTGCGGTTCTGACGGCAATTTCCACAATTTCTTTATTACATAGCCCGGCACCTGCAATAAGAGTATCTTCTATATGAGATTCAAAAGTATCTTCTTTATCGGTAACACAGGCTATACCTCCCTGTGCTTTGCCCGTAGAGGAATCAAAAAGTTTTCTTTTTGTGATAAGCGACACAACACCTGTTCTGCACGCTTTCAATGCAAAACTCAGTCCTGCAATACCGCTACCTATTACGAGATAATCACTTTTAATCATTATTTTCTTCTTTTTCCGTCTTAAACCACTGAAGAAGTTCGCTAAGCAGTTTTTTGGCTTCTTCTTTATTGCCGTTATCAACGGCAGTATTTATCAAATTAATTTTTTCTCTGTCTTTTATTACGGTTTCCCTTACGTTTGCTATTGCCTTATTCATATTATCCGCAAGCTCAATAGTTTCATCTTTTTTTCTGTGATGAACAACCAAAGAAAAATCTCCGTCGGCAATTTTATTCATAACTTTTTCAAAAAAGTATATAGGTCCTACAATTCTGTGAAAATAAAAAACACTTTCTACCAATACGGCAACCATAAAAATAATCGTTACCCAAAAAAATCCGTTGGTATAAGTTCTTACAAAATTTTTGATTGCACCCGCACTGAGCTGGTCCATACCGGGCGAACTTAAAAGCGTATCCAAAAACATATAATAAATGAGAATTGCCAGCACGACAATAATACCTGCCAATATCAACAGATACCTTATCTGGATATTAGGCTTTACGATGTACTGCCTTCTTATTTTGCTCATACAATCTCCTTTCTTTGTTTTTTATTTTGAACAAACCGTATTGTCTATCAGCCTTACATTGCCGACTTTTACCGCTACCGCAACCAAAACTTTTTTATCGTCTTTTGTCGCAGGTTCCAAAGTATCGGCATTTCTCAATTCAACATAATCTATTTTACTGTCATTAATTTTCAAAATATTTTTTTCGAGATTTTTCTTTATTGCACTAAGAGTTTTCCCGTCGGAAAATTCTTTTTTTGCTTTACACAATGCGGCATATATACCGTTGGCTTCAGACTTTGCTTCCGGTTTCAAATAAGTATTCCTGCTGGAAAGAGCAATACCGGTCTTTTCTCTGACTATAGGACAACCGATAATTTTTGTTCTTATATTCAAATCTTCAACCATCTTTTTAATGATTATATACTGCTGATAGTCTTTTAAACCGAAATACGCTCTGTCGGCAAGAGAAATATTTAACAATTTCGATACTACGGTAGTTACGCCTCTGAAATGTATAGGTCTTGTAACTCCGCACATTATTTTGGATATTTCCTCAGTTGCTACATAAGTTAGAAATTTCTTGCCGTAAAGAGTTTCGTTCGTCGGCAAAAACAAAAAATCAACTTTATTTTCTTTGCATATTTTTATATCGTTTTCTATCGGACGCGGATACTTGTTATAATCTTCATCAGGTCCGAACTGTATGGGATTGACATATACCGAAACTACGGTAACATCATTTTGTGAGACGGACTTTTTTATCAAAGAAATATGTCCCGCATGCAACGCACCCATAGTAGGAACAAGCCCTATTGATTTGTTTTTTCTTACCAAACTTAAACAAATTTTCTGTAATTCTTGAGGTGACTTAACTATTTTCATTTGTAAACATTTTCCTCCTCGGGGAAAATTCCTTCTTTAACTTCTTTACTGTACTGTTTGGCAGCCTGCTTTATTATTCCTGCCAAATTTGCATATCTTTTAACGAATTTAGGCTTGAAACTTTCAAACAATCCCAACATATCGTCGCTGACAAGTACCTGTCCGCCGCAGTATCTGCCTGCACCTATACCGATAGTCGGAATTTTCAATTTTTCGGTAACAGTTTTTGCCGCATCTTCGGGAATCCCCTCAAGAACTATCATCGATACGCCCGCTTCTTCAAGAAGAAGAGCATCCTCAAGCAACTTCTTTCTGGATTCCTCGTCGCGACACTGAATTTTGTATCCGCCCATCTTTTCTATGGATTGCGGCATAAGTCCCAAATGTCCTATTATTTTTATACCTGCACCGATAATGGCTTTAATCGAATCAATTATTTCTTTCCCGCCCTCAATCTTAACGTAATCAGCACCCGCACGAATAAGCTTTTTAGCGTTTTCTACGGCAAGGTCTGCATTATCTTCAAAAGATTTGTACGGCATATCCGTCGCGATTTTTATTTTCCCTATATTTCCGCGAGCGACGGCTTGCGTATGCCTTATCATATCGTCCATAGTTACGGGTAAAGTATTTTTATAACCGAGCTTGACGTTACCGACGGAATCGCCTACAAGAAGAATATCTATTCCGCAATCCGCAAGCAAGGTGGCGGTTATCGCGTCATAACATGTAAGCATCACTATATTGTTCATATTTTTTACTCCTTTTTCTTAAAAATTTTATAGTTGACGGTCTCATCGAAATCGAACGGATTAAATGCCGAAGCTGCTATCAAAAACCACCCCGTAGAAGACGAAGAAGATACCCAATTGCCGTCTTTACCTCTGGGAATTTCCCATTCATGAGCAAATGTCGTAAGAATTTCGTTTTCTTTAGGTTTTTTTGATACGTAAGGTAAAGCGTTATCTATTAATTTTATCAACTTTGAAGCTTTATTTACATTTGCAAGAATATCTTCGGCTTTCTGTCTGTATATTGCGGACAATTCTTCTTCTCCGACTTTCTTTGCATATTCCGACATAATTTGAAGAGTAGTAATATGAAAGTTTGTACCTTCGAACCATATCATTCTGTAACCTTTTCTTCTTCCCTGTTCATTTGTAAAATCGTATCCGTATATTTCAGTTCCCTCAACGATATCCGATACAAAATAATTGTAATCCGCAAACTTAATCATCTCAAACGGATTTATTCCAAGCTCTGCCAATCTTTCCGGAGTAAGTGCCGCTATCGCCCAAGAGACCGTGTCAAGTGCATCCGTTCTGTCAACACCGTTAGGGTTATACCCCATATTGAAAGTCTGTTTATTTTTATCATATATAAGACGTACGAGCCACCTTTCGATATTTGCCATTTCTCTGTCGATATCTTCAACGGTATATTTGGCTTTTTTAAAATCGTTTACTATATTTTCGTTACCGGTATTATAAAGTTTTTTCAACATTTTTAAAACGGCATAATGGTCAACAACATTTTCGGTGGAATATACTTTACTCCAGTCGGGCGGTTCCCAACCGTAGCCCATACTTGCGGCACCTTTTTCACCGTCGCTCATGGTATAATGTTTTATTTTTTCCGCCCATTTCAACATATCTATCACAAACGGAATAAAATCGGTTTTCCCCGTTACGGCCGTATATTGAAGAGCCGCAATCGCTATCCACATATTAGGGCCTAAATGTACTCTGTTCCCGTCGGCACCGGGCGTAAGCCCCCACCTTTTACGCGGAACATCGGTCTTATACGCGTTATACATTCCTATATAGTCGCTTTTTTGAATGGGAAATTCTCTTTCGCAAATTCTTAATATTTTATCGATTTTTTTGTTCTGACCGGCAAGAAGATACGCAAGTGCCGCTATTGCCTGATCGTAAAGGAAAGCCTGTGCGTCCAAAACACCGTTTTTTCCTATAATAAACGAACGGGAAAAAAGGTCATAGCTGTATCTGGAAGTTCCTCTGTAACTTTCTATGAGCCAGTTTACCGAAGATGTCTGCCTGTCAAAAAAATTGGCAGTTCTCATTTGAATTTTATAGAAATCTTCTTTTAACTCATCATCGGAAAAGCTTTCTCTGTAAGTTTTGTCAACCAGTTCTACAGGATATACCGACGAGGAAATAAATAAGAAAAGAATGCCGAATAATAATTTTGTTTTCATTTTATATTTTATTATTATACAAAAAAAATTCGACATAGGCAATTTTTTTCACCCTTTTGGCTGCCTTTTTGTCGTTATTGTCAAAGAAAAATTTTTATGCTATAATAAACCGACGGAATAAAAATTTTGGAAAAGGCTTTAAAACAAAATGATTAAAACAAACGCAATGAGAATATTGGACAAAAGTAAAGCAGAATACAAAACTTATGAGTACGACTGCACCACAGCAATAAGCGGTACGGAAGTTGCAAAACAATTAAATCAAAATCCCGCCTGCGTTTTCAAAACACTTGTAACAACGGCAAAATCAAAAAATCATTATGTATTTTTAGTACCGGTAGCGGAAGAGCTGGACTTAAAAAAAGCAGCTGTTTCGGTAGGAGAAAAATCCGTTGAAATGTTAAAACAAAAAGATTTATTCGGATTAACCGGATACGTACACGGAGGTTGTTCCCCTTTAGGGATGAAAAAGAATTTTGTTACGGTTATCGATATATCCGCATCGAAAAACGAAAAGATTATTTTCAGCGGAGGTAAAATCGGTTGCCAAATAGAAACAACCCTTAAGGAACTTTCAAAAGTATTGAATTTCACTCTTAAAGATTTAAAGTGTATATAAGAGTTATGAATATATGTACAAGAAATCTTTGAGGAAGTAAATCATTCTGTTGCCGGAATAGAATGCGATATATTTCTTCTTCCATACGGGAGAAAATTTATTTTTAAATTCTCTGAGAGCGTTCATGTCATATTTAAAATGTTCCGCAAACACAAAAAACTTTGCTTTTCTGGTAAAATTCTCGTCAATAACGGTTTCGTCAACGGCAGGGGTTAAGCCTAAATTAAACCACTTAAAACCTTCATCTTTTGCATAACATACCGATTTAAATAAAATATATTTCAAAATATTTTCATCACAATCCGAAGTGTATCTTACATTGGAAACAAATGCCTCATATTTATTTTTTGCAAGCAAAAGATAAGCATATGCCGAAATGAAATTGTCTTTTTTAACTATTACGAATTTATCTGCGGTATTTTGCGAAACGTCAAACATTTTATTTTTTAAATTATTAAAATCTTTTTCCCACTGATAATCAATAAAACCTATATATTTTTTGTTTTCCGTAAATTTTTCTCCGTCAATTATTTCAAACGTATAGCCGTCTTTTTCAAAATTCTCGGATAAAACTTTAATATCGGAAATATTTTCCGAATCACCGGAAAATTTCTCAAGAGGAATATTTGCATCTACGCCGAAAGAAGCAATATCAAGCCCGATATCGTCATAAAACTTTAAATTTTTGTAGCCGAGATAAACAAAAATGGGGTTTATATTTTTAGATTCCGTCATTTCTTTAAAATCCCAAATAAGTTCTCCGACATATTTGTTATTACCGACGGGATCGCCGAAAATTACCGCACTGTTATTTACCTGAGAATACATCATAAACGCATCGGAATTCATATCGAAAATATTTCTGTTCTCAAAAGCATATTTCCCGTAAACATACATTGAATTATCCGAAATCTTTTTAATATTTGTAATATCCACGCCGGCTTGTTTATATCTGTACCTTTTCCAAAGTTCCGCCACTATCACAACGGCGATTGTTATTAACATACCGATACAAACTCTTAAAGATCTTCCCAAATCGCTGGCGGAAAATAATTCTACCCAAGAATAAATATCAGGTCTGTAAACAAAAAAACTTAACCATGCGGATGTGATAAACACCGCCGATATCATCATAAGCCATACGGTGTTGAGCTTTACCGCAATTAAACTTAACGGTCTGTAAAAATATTTTCTTGAAGGAGTAACAAGAGCCAGCATCACAAGAAGAAACACTATTTTTTCGTAGCCGTACCCGTTAATCAATGCCAACGGAAACAAAAGCGATAAAAGTATAACGGCATAAGAATAAGCTTTCTTTATTCTGAGCAACAGTCCTCTGGAAACAAATAAAAGTATTATACCTATAACGCTTATCGTTAAATGAAATGCATCCAAAATATATACCGGTATATATTCAACAAGTCTTTTAATTACCGATGAGGAAACATCCGTAACACCGGAAAACAAAATCATTGTTCCGCTGAGAAATATACTGATTGACAGTGCCTGAGGGATAAGAGACGCCATTCTTCCGCCATAGAATCTGGCAAGAACTTTGAATCTTTTTTTGGCTCTGAAAAACTCGTGACTGGCAAGAAGCAAAAGTGCAATCGAAAGAGGGAAAAAATAAAAAATTGCTCTGTAAGCAAGTAAAGCTCCCATAACAAAAGAACTTTCCGTCGCTTCGGGTAACATCATAACAATGGCGGTTTCAAATACTCCCATGCCGCCGGGAACCTGACTTAGTATTCCCAACATCTGTGCAACAAGGAATATCTGCAACAGAGTAATATAAGATATTTCGCCCGAAGGAAGAAGCACAAACAGAGTGCAGGAAGCAATAACCCAATCGGCAGTAGCAAGCAACATTTGCCATAAAGTTATTTTTATATCGGGGAAAGTTATTGTCCATTTATTAAAAATTTTTATCGGTTTGGATTTAAATAAACTTAACAGAGTGTAAAGCGTAACAGCAAGAAGAAATAAAATTCCCAAAGGTTGCGAAGATTGAAAGAAAAATTTGCCGTCCGTAAAATTGACGGGGAAAAAAGTAAAAACTATTCCGCCTATAATAAGCAGTCCGAACCAAATTGTTGCCGAAGAAAAGAACAACACTTTTGTAACGTTAAGCATTGATACGTTGTACAAAGAATAAAGCCTGTACCTTATCGAACCGCCGAAGAGCATTGAATAGCCCGTATTGTTACCGAGTGCATTACTGATAAAACACGTAAAAACAACATTTTTAAATTTAAGCGGGACATTTATGTATTTGAAAGCAACTACGTCGTAGCCGCCAAGAATTAAATAATATAAAAGTGCAAGAATTGCCGCAAAGATTATTTTAAAAGACGGAATAGCCTTAAGCGTATCAAGAATTTGCTGATAGCTGTAGTTTTTCATTTCGTTGCTTAAAAGCATTATAGCAACAATGAATATTATTACGCCTAAAGGAGCTATAAGAAATTTTAAAATTTTTTTCATTATCGTTAATTTCTACTTGCTAATTGTCATTAAAATGTTGCCGGTTCCCAATCCCAAAGTTCTTCCTGATAAGTATAGTACACCTTTCTCAATATTCTCTGAAAAGGAGATTGTCTGCCGTTCCCTTGAGAACATATACCCAGCCATTCGTCATTAAACCAAGAATCTATCGTAGTTCCTCTCCAAGCACCCAACATCGTATCATGAACTTTCGCAGAACCTATCAACCACCATCTGTCCAACCAACAATACGCCACACCGCCTATGGAGTTGCCCGTTTTTTCTCCCCAATAACTGTTGTTTTCAATATCTTTCCAGTTGCCTTTATGATAATTTGCCTGATAAGCTTCATTTGTAGTTTTTTTGTTTTCGTTCCAAGCATCGCAACCGTATTCGGTAATTAAAACAGGTCTGTCATATTCCTGCTTAACTCTGTTCCATAATGTTCCGAACCCGTAAGGTCCGTTATATTGGTTAAACCCTAAGATATCTATACTCGGAGTATATTTTGCAAAATACTTTACAAGTTTTGTGGTGGCATTACATACGCCTATGGGATGATTGGGATCAATTTCTTTTATCATTTTGCAGGTTTCTTCAAGAAATTTCGCATAGGCTTCCGGCTTTTTGGATGCATTTGTTTTTGTTGCGGTGGAATTGAGCGTGCTGCCCTCGGTATCATTTTCATTTCCGAGCATCCACATCAAAATATACGGTTCGTCTTTAAATTCTTCCACCATCTCGCGAACGCTTTCAAGCATATTTTTTTTCTGTTTTTTATCCGTGTAGTCCGTTCCCGTATTCCAGTTGGCATTACTCCCCTTAGTGTAAGCACCGAAAAAATTACCCATGATAACTTTTATTCCGAACCTTCTGTGCATATCGAAAAGAAGCTCTTTGTTTATATGTTCACTGTGATATATTCTAATAGTATTACAGCCCATTGCCTTAAGAAGTGCAAAATCACCGACAATATTTTCGCTGATATCCTGATAATTATCTCTGTTCAAATCAACCCATGAATCGTAAGGTCCGTCAGGCTTGCCGTTGTTATCAACGTCGCTCCACATCCAATCGTTTACGTCAGGTTCGGACACTCCTATAACATCGGCACTGTATGCAATTCCTTTTATAAAATAAGGTCTGTTGTTGACGGTCATCAGCCAAACACCGTCCTTATTCTTTTTAACTTTTACTACATCGGCAGCAAACACTCCTGATGTTGACAGTAAAAGAAACATTATTGTCACTAAATTTATTATTTTTTTTAAAAACATAATACCGGTTTATAGTTTATAGTTTCTATCTTACAGCTTATGGTTTTCGGAATTCTACTTGAATAGTTTCAACTACAACGACGAGATTCCCGACAGTGCTGTTGTGCGTGCCACTCTGGAATGACAGACGAGCTGCAACGACGAGATTCTTCACTCCGTTCAGAATGACATCTGTTATTTGTCATCTTGAGCGAAGCAAATGCGGTAGCATTTGCGAAGTCGAAAGATCTCGTAGTTGGTTGTTGTAGTTATCAGTTGTAGTTTGCTATTATAGTTTGCCGTTAAACTCTTCAACTGCCGTTGTCGTTCATTGTACATTCTACATTGCCGTTTTCAGCTTTTCAGCCTTTCAGCTGTTCAGCTGTCGTTATCAACTCTTCAACTATTCAACTTTTCAACTGTCGTTATAACTATTCAACTCTTCAACTGCCGTTGTCGTTCATTGTACATTCTACATTGTACATTATACATTGCCGTTTTCAGTTCTTCCAACTGACTTATTTAGGCATTTTATAAACATTGTTCCACAAATTCTTTATTGCGTAATAAGCTTTCCTTAACTGTCTCTTGAAAGGCGTAAACTTCCCGTCACCGATGGAACAGATACCGAACCACTCTTCGTATCCGCCGCCGTCAATAAAAGGACCTTCCCATTGAGCAGTCTCATCGTGTGCATTAAAATCATATTCCGGAGGCGGACCTGCTTTCCACCATTCATCGGTAAACTCAAATATTATTCCGCCAAGTGCATTTCCCACACCGTAACCTGCAACATTTTCCTGAATATTTTTTATACTTCCCTCATGATAAATTGCCTGCTGTTCTTCGGCTTCTTCCATATTATGTATTTTACTGAAAGCCGGACAACCGTACTCGGTAACAACTACGGGGCGTTCGTAAAGTTTCATAACATCTTTCCACAAAGTAGCAAAGCCCTCTTTACCTCTGTACGCATTTGCTCCGTAAATATCAAGTTCGGGAGCGTTTGCCGCACATATATCCATAAACAACGTATCGCCGTTACATATTGCTACGGGACGCTGTTGCGGGTCAAGCTCTTTAATTCTTTTTGCGCATCTGTTTACAAATCTGTAATATGCCGGGACATCTTTTCTTACATTACAACCCGTACCTGCGGAAACACCTACCACACCTACCGTACCGTAATTATTTTCATTTCCTAAAACCCACATCAATACATAAGGTTCGTCTTTATATTCGTTGACCATTTTTTCAACGCTTGCCAACATTCTTTCGCATTGTTCCTCGTTGGTATAGTCCGTACCTTCAAACCACTCCGCACCTGACTCCGTACAATACATACCGATAAAGTTTCCTATCATATACATAAATCCGTAATTTTCATAACCGTCCATGAGAAGCTTTTTGTTAAAGTCGGGATAATGATACAACCTTAACGTATTTATTCCCATTTCTTTCATTAATTTAAAATCACCTATGACCTGCTCGTCTTCATCCTGAATTTCATTTCTGTTTTCATCTACCCAAGATTCGTAAGGACCGTCTATAATACCGTTATCGTTATAGTCGGCAAACATCCAATCTCTTGAAGCATTTAATGTTCCGTTATCGGGAGAAGTTCCTACGGGATTAGGAGAATAACATATTCCTCTGACGATAAAAGGCTTATCGTCAACAAACAACTGATAATGTTTATTGTTATATTCGACTAATTTTACTTTACCTTTGCCGACGGTCTTTTTAATTCCGATTTTTTTCAAATTAACCGGCTTCCGTACCCAATCTTTCTTTTTGGCTTTTACAAGTCTGCCGGGATCGGTAATAAAATCGTCGTTGGATTTTTCGTCGTCAAATCTGTTAATAACATCAACATAAGCACCTTCAAGTTTCAACCCTATTTCGGGATGTTCTCTTGTAAGATACTTTATTTTTTCTATTGCAACCGGTGCCACATACCAAGGAGTTTTCCAAAAAGTATATCCTATGGCTTTCGGGAAAAATACGACTATGGAATAGTAAGTTTTTATTGCCCGTTCATAATTCCCCGCATTTTCAAGAGCAAGTGCAATGTAATATTGACGAACACCCGGATCTTCCTGTGCGGTAGCCCACTTATAATAATTCAATTCCGCATTTCTCGTATTAACGAAAGACCACTTATCACCGTCAAGTTTGCCCTCTTTCAACAACTGTTTATATCTCGGGCTTTTAAAAACGGAATCGGTATTTGGATATACTCCTTCTCCCGAAGCTGCACGCAACGCCTTAAAATCTTTAGGAACATATCTGTATTTGTTCGTACCGACATTTTGGAACTCGCCGTACTTTGTGTAGTCGATAACATCATCCGTTCCGGGAGTATTTATTTCAAAATATGCAGGATTTTCTTTTTGGGATTTTGATGATTTATTTTGATCTGATTGTAAATAACTTTTAGGTGCTGCGAATGCCGTTAAACTTACGGATAGAACTAACGAGACTATCAAAACTTTTAAACATAATTTTCTTGTCATTGTAAACACCTCTGTCTTATAATTTTGATATATTACCGATACTTACTGATACTGATTTTTCTTTTTTAGGAAGGTTGTGGAGAATGGGCAGTGCAGGGATTGAACCTGCGACCTCCTCCTTGTAAGGGAGATGCTCTCCCTAGCTGAGCTAACTGCCCGTGAACTCCATATCTGACAGGAGATAGTTTATAAAATTTTTTCGTCAATGTCAACAAAAATTTTGCATTTTGAAGTTATAAAACTTTGTTATTTACTTCAACCTCTTTTCAAGGGTTAATATTCTTTCGTTCATTTCTTTTATTGTTTTTTACAACATTTCTATTGTTGGTCGGAAGATGCAGCTTAAATCCTTAAATAAGCCCAACCGTTTCATCCAAGCCGAACATAATATTCATATTCTGCACGGCCTGTCCGGATGCACCCTTTACAAGGTTATCCTGTGCGGAAACAATTATAAGTTTATTAGTTCTTTCATCTATCGCAACGCCGATTTCACAGAAGTTTGTATAAACAACATTTTTAATTGACGGAAATTTGCCCTCGTCGAGAACTCTCACAAAATTTCTGCCTTTATAAAAATTCTTATACATTTCCACAATATCGGAAACTTTTACATCTTTAATCAGGTCGGTATAAATGCAGGAAAGCATCCCGCGTTCCGTCGGAATAATCTGCGGAGTAAACGTTATTGTAACCGACTTTCCGAACATTCCGGAAAGTTCCTGTTCTATTTCGGGAATATGTCTGTGCTTACCGCCGACTTTGTATGCTCTTGCGGTAGGTGATTCCGTTTCATAATAGGCTTTTACGCCTTTTCTTCCCGAACCCGAAACACCGCTTTTGGAATCAATTATAATTCCGTCGGATTTTATAAGACCGTTCTTTATCGCAGGAGCAGTCCCCAAAAGAATAGTCGTGGGATAACAACCGGGATTTGCAATGAGTTTGGCATTTTTTATTTTATCTTCGTTAAGTTCAACCAAGCCGTAAACGGCATCTTTAATATATTCTTTACCCGTATGTTTAACGTTATACCATTTTTCGTAAGTATCGGGATCTTTTATTCTGAAATCCGCAGAAAGATCTATTACTTTTTTGCCCGCCTGCAAAAGAGACGGTACCACTTCGAAAGCAACGGCATGCGGAAGTGCTAAGAAAACGACATCGGTTTCATTTTTTATCTGTTCGATATTTAACGGATAAACTTTTAAATTCAAATCCGCATATTTAGGATAAATATCTTTTAATTCTCTAACCGTTCCCGTCGCTCTGCCGGCAAGAACCGTTATTTTTACATCTTTATGTTTTGATAAAATTCTTAAAAGTTCTTCCCCGGTATATCCCGTAATACCGATTATTCCCGCATTAATCATGGTAACTCTCCTTATTTATATTGATAAATTTAAATTATTAATACTTTTCAAACGTTAATTTTACAAAATTTTTTCGGAAATACGAAATATTTTTTATCTGCCGTAAGTAAAAAATTTCTTTGCTTAATAAAAATTTTATGCTATAATAATCAAACTTATAATTGAATAAAAACAGGCTCATTACACGGACGAAGTACGTTGGTGATGATAAATAAGAGGATGGAATATATGTCAGAGACAGATGCTTTAGCACTAATAAGACGAGGCACAAACGAAATTATTTCGGAAGAAGAATTGAAAAAAAAACTTGCTTCCGGTAAAAAATTAAGAATAAAACTCGGTGTTGATCCAACCGCTCCCGATTTACATTTGGGACACAGCGTCATAATAAACAAACTAAAAATCTTTCAGGATTTAGGTCATCAGATAGTATTTTTAATCGGTGATTTTACGGCAAGAATCGGCGACCCGTCGGGACGTTCCGCAACAAGACCGATGATGACCGAAGAACAGATAATGACAAATATCAAAACTTATCAGGAACAGGTTTTTAAAATTCTTGATAAAGATAAAACCGAAGTGGTTTTTAACAGTAAATGGTTAAACGAGCTTGGAATACAGGGGCTTTTAAAACTTGCTTCCAAACATACGGTTGCACAAATGCTCGTCAGAGATGATTTTGAAAAAAGATTTAAAGCAGATGTACCGATAAGCATAGTTGAATTTATGTATCCTTTGCTTCAGGCTTATGATTCGGTTGCTCTTAAAGCCGATGTAGAGCTTGGCGGTAACGATCAAAAATTCAATCTTCTTCTCGGACGCGATATGCAGAGAAATGCGGGACAAGACCCGCAGGTGGTTATCACGATGCCTTTGCTTGTAGGTACCGACGGCGTTAAAAAAATGTCAAAATCTTATAAAAATTATATTGCGTTAAACGACGACCCGCAGGATATGTTCGGGAAACTTATGTCTGTTTCCGACGAACTGATGATGGTATATTATGAACTTTTAACTCAGGAAAATCTTGAAGAAATAAAACAGATGCATCCGAAAGAAGCCAAAATGAAATTGGGCGAAATTATAGTTGAAAGATACCACGGCAAACAGGCTGCGGAAAATGCAAAAGCCGAATTTAATAAAATATTTGCAAATAAAGATTTGCCTACCGAAATTGAAGAATTTAAATGCGATAAGAATAAAATAAAATTATCCGAACTTTTATTTATTTCGGGGATGGTAACCAGCAAAAAAGAAGCAAGAAGATTGATAGAACAGGGCGGAGCAAAAGTTGACAGCCGAAAGGTAACATCCGACGAAGAAATAGAAGTAAAAGACGGAATGATTTTACAGGCGGGAAAAAGGAAATTTAAGAAAATTTTGTTATAAATTTTCCGTCAATTGCTTATTGTTCATCATTATCATTGTCGCCGACAGATAATTTGCAAGGTTCAATCAGTACCACAAATTCGCCAAGAATTTCCCTGTTTTGTAAATTATCAGAAACCTTTTGCAGAGAACCTCTTATAAACTCTTCGAATTTTTTCGTAAGTTCTCTTGCCAAAACCACGTTGGCATTATCTCCGAAAACTTCTCTGCAAATTTCCAAAGTTTTCAGCAATCTGTGAGGAGACTCATAAAAAATCACGGCCTTTTCAAGCTGTTTGGCGGCATCAAGTTCCTTTCTCATTTTACCGGGCTTTCTCTTCAAAAAGCCTAAAAAAACAAAAGAGTCCGTAGGCAACCCCGAAGCAACAATCGCCGTTATCAATGCACATGCACCCGGCAACGGAACTATATTTATGTTGTGTTCTAACGCTTCTTTTATTAAATAGTAACCCGGATCGGAAATGGCAGGCGTACCGCAATCCGAAACCAATGCAATGTTTTTGCCGGCTTCAAGCATGGAAATAATTTGAGGAATTCTTCTTAATTGATTTTGTGTATAGAAACTGATTAAAGGTTTGGAAATTTTAAGATGGGATAAAAGTTTGATTGTCTGTCTTGTATCTTCGCAAACGACGGTATCGACTTCCCGAAGAACACGAATGGCTCTTAACGTAATATCTTCCAAATTTCCTATGGGAGTGGGAACGATATATAATGTGCAATGCATAATGTTTTAGCTCGCCGTTTATTGTACATTATACATTATACATTGTACATTGTCGTTCTGTCTGTCATTCCCGAGATTTGTTGTCGGGAATCTCGTCGTTTGTCGTTGCAGTTGTCGTTGTAGTTTGTAGTTGAAACTTTTCAACTGTCGTTCATTGTACATTATACATTATACATTGTACATTAATTTAAGATTTTTTCTTCTTTCAAGATATTGGTAAAGATATCCACTATTTTCGGATCGAACTGTTTCCCCGAGCCTAACTGAAGCTGTTCAACGGCAACTTTAACCGGAAGAGCTTTTCTGTAAGGACGGTCTGAAGTCATAGCATCGTAAGCGTCTATAACGGCAATAATTCTTGCACCCAAAGGAATTTCTTCTTTTGCCAACCCTTCGGGATATCCGCCTCCGTTAAACCATTCATGATGATACAAAACCATCGGAGCAACGGCGGATAAGAACCTTACCGGCGATATAATATTATAACCTATTGTGGGATGCTGTCTTATAATTTTTATCTCTTCGGGAGTTAATTTATCTTTTTTTAACAGTATGCTGTCAGGCACGCCTATTTTACCTATGTCGTGCATAACGGCACCGTACTCGATATTTTCTCTTATTGTTTGAGGAAGACTTATTTTGCTTGCAATTTCACCGGCATATTTTCTTGCTCTTGTCGAATGTCCGTGAGTATAAGAATCTTTTGCATCTATTGCACCGACTAACGCTTCCGTCATTTCAAGATAAAAAGATTGCAGGTTATTGAACATATCAATATTTTCCAGTCTCATTGCAGCCTGATCTGCCAAAATAGTAAGCAGTTTCAAATCCCTGTCGTCAAAATATCTTTTGTTCTTTGACGAATTTATGTTAAGTACGCCTATAACTTTATTTTTTACTTTCAAAGGAACTGCTATGAAAGATTTCGAAATGTATTTTTCGACATTCGGGAATTTTAAAAATCTTGTATCGGTTTCAATGTTTTCCACAAATATATATTCACCGCTTGTAACAACTTTACCTGCCACGCCCTCACCGACTTTAATTTTCGTTTCTTCTCTTAATTTTTTCGATAAACCTTTTGCGGCAATGATATAAAGTTCATCCTGCTCGTTTATCAGCATAAGAGAACTTAAATCGGAATGAATAATGTTGCATGCCGAATTGACTACGGCTTGAGACAGCTCCTCTTTGGACATAATTTCGGTAGCCTTGATACCGAACTCATGAATGCTTGCAAGGGTAACTATCAAATTATCAATATCCATAGCACGGCCCTGAATTTTTTCTTCAGCATTATATATTCTGTTTTTCAGTTTCGCTACTTTAACTTTTAATTTTCTGTTCTGAAAAACGACATACGCACAAAAACCGATTACTGCTACGGAAATAATTATTATTAAAATATTGCTTACCGTTAAAATGGTTTTTCTCCTTAGGCTTTTATATATACTCCGTAATCTATTTCCGGAAAAATATTGTTCTTGTATTCAAGGTTGGAAAGGACTCCTTCATCAATAGAATTACTTTTTATCTGATTATATAACGTCGTAAAATTATAAATATGTTCTTTTGTTCTTTTTTCGGCGTATTCCACCATAGTACCGGTAGTCATAATAAACGCCCAGTCCGAAGATTGTGCCAAAACAAGTTCTCTTGCAGCCTGATTTAATGCCCTACGCTGTACCCCTTGTGCATTTCTGTTGGCGGTTGCAATTTCCACCATTCTGTCTGCCGCCATATGCAAATGTCTGTAAATCCAATCATTTTTGCCGTTCAACCACACTTCAAAATACCCTTTGTCTCCCCAAGACGACGGCGACGGTTGGCATACCTGATTGGTCGGGAACATATCCAAATACTGTATAGGTGTTATCGGCCTAAAAGATGCTTTTGAATTTTGTATTGTTCTGAAAATATAGTTAATAAAATTAGGACCTTCAAACCACCAATGCCCAAAAAGTTCCGCATCGTACATTGACACAACAACAGGCTCTTTCTGCATAATACCCGAAAGATATTCTATCTGTTTTGTTCTGTTGAATACGAAATTTTCCGCGTGAAGCCTGGCTTTGTTATCTGCCCATTGAGGATTGTACGGCTGTTTTTCGTGAAGAGGAACTTTTCCGGTAATTCTGCAATATTTTACGCCGATGTTTCTTCTGACGCCATCGGAATGAAGATACGGGCGAATATAATCGTAGTCCAAATCGTAAGCCAAATCTCTGTAAAATTCTCTGTAGTCCGGGTCTCCGGGATAGCCGGAATCCGCACTCCACACCTGATGAGCCGTTTCCATATCTCTGGAAAATACCGCCACACCGTTGGGACAATATATCGGAGCAAAAACTCCGTATTTAGGTCTGGGTGTTGCGTATAGTATTCCGTGCGATTCCAAGAAGAAGAACCTGATACCTTCTTCTTTTAGGAACTTTTCCACACCGTAAGTATATGCACATTCGGCAAGCCAAATACCGCGAGGCTTTCTGCCGAAATGTTTTTCGTAATCACGAACCGCTATTTTTATTTGAGCTCTTTGGGCTGTCTCGTTGGTCATCAAAGGCAAAAATCCGTGCGTTGCACAGCAGGTAATAATTTCTATCTTTCCCATATCCTGCAGATTTTTAAAGCCCGTTAAAATGTTACCGTGATATTTTTCCCAGATATATTTACAGATTTTAAATTTCTGCTCATACATCAATGCAGCCTGATGATATTGAGTATTTGTCGTTCTATATACTTCTTTTTCGGAAAGTTCTATAAGTTTGTTTAATTTTGCATAATATCTGGATTGTAAAAGAGGATCGGCAAGCATATTTGCAAGTGACGGAGTAATCGTCATTGTCAATGCAAAATTTATGTTATCCTGAACGAAATTTTCAAATACCGAAAGCAACGGTATATAAGTTTCCGTTATCGCTTCATATAACCAATCTTCTTCCAAAAAATCAGGATAATCCGGATGACGAACAAACGGCAAATGTGCATGCAGTTGAAAACACCAAAAACCTTTATTTTCCATGAAACTCCCAAACTTAACATATAATGTACAACGTATATTTTATTTTTATATGCGTTATACGCCGTACATTATTTTGTGTTTTTATTCACTTCGAATGTAATAGATTTTTTCATTGTTCCGTCTGCGGAAGTTGCTTCTATCGTATATTTATCTTCGCCGTTAGGCAGATAGAACCTTACGGAGAAAGAACCGTCGGCAGACAGTTTTATGGGCTGTCCTTTCAACGTTAAAGTTGCATCCGGTTCGGTTGCTCCGTTAATAATAATTTCCGTATCGGCTCTTAACCAGAAATTTTTATCTTTCCCTTTAGAGGGTTTATTTTCTTCATAAGAAGGATGTATCTTAAATGAGCTTGACGAACTGATATGAGAATGCGAACTCGGTAAAGAAATGGATACTATTTCTTCCCATCTTTCTCTCATAAGTTTTGATATATCAAAGGAACTCATTCCTATGTTGTTTATGCCTGAAATTTTCAATAATTTTTCAAATTCTATCTTCAGCATTGCCCACTGTTCATCGGTAATACTGGAAACACCGTATCTGGGCATATCAACTTTATTGGATCTTGCTATACATATGAACTTGCCGTCTTTTGTTAAATAACCGATATCCACGCACCAGCAACGGTTAAATTCTCCGACGTTTATATACCAGCTGTCGGATTCCGGCGTAACAAAAACGTCAAAATATCTGTTTGCATTAGTACCATCGAATTTTACGTCCGTAGTATCATAAACTCTTACAACAAGTTTAGCATCCTGAAAAACAGCTTCGCCGTATTGTTTTTTTAAGTTATTGATAAATTCATTTGATATTGACCAATATGCAAAAATACATATGGGATCTCTCGGCAGAATTGTGATTTGTGTGTCTCCGTAATCCGAAGGAAGTCCGGACTTATTGACCTGTTTTTCCTGATTACCGATTTTTGAGGTTAAATTTTCAGCCATAATATACCTTCTTTTTAATTAATTTCCATTCGATAGTACCTTGTGATATTTGGAATATTTTACTAATATTTGATAAAATAGTCAAATAAAAATTATCACATACGTAAAAATTGAAGTTTAACAAACCGACAACTAAAAAAAGTTTTGCAAAAATTTTTCTAAATATGCTATAATATTTGACCTAAAATGTAAGCTGTAAACTTTAAATTATAGGCTATAGGCTGAAATTTGCTTTCGGCTATTTTTTCATGGAGGAGAAAATGCATATATTGGTTTGCATTAAACAAGTACCCGGGACAACAAACGTACAAATAGATCCGGAAAGAGGTACTTTAAAAAGAGAAGGCGTAGAAGCAATAATAAATCCTTTTGACGAATATGCCATTGAAGAGGCTGTTCGTCTTAAAGAAAAAGTCGGCGGGAAAGTAACGGTTATTACAATGGGGCCTCCGCAGGCGGAAAGTGCTTTGAGAGAAGCAATTTCCAGAGGCTGTGACGAAGCAATCCTTATAGGCGACAGAGCATTTGCAGGTGCAGATACTTGGGCAACGGCATATGCAATATCTACCGCAATTAAAACTATTCCCGATTTCGGCGTAATATTCTGCGGAAAACAGGCAACTGACGGCGACACCGCACAGGTAGGTCCTTCGGTTGCAGAAATGTTAAACATTCCTCACGTTGCTTATGTAAGAAAAATAGAAGAAGCATCGGAAACTTCATTAAAAGTCCAGAGAATGATGGAAGACGGTTACGATTTGATAGAATCTCCCGTTCCGTGTTTACTTACCGTAGTAAAAGAAATCAATACACCCAGAATTCCTTCTTTGAAAGGAAAAATGGCAGCCAAGAAAGCCGTTATCAAACAGCTTAACGCGGCAGCAATAAACGCAGATACGACAAAAACAGGTTTGGCAGGCTCACCTACACAAGTAAGAAAAGTTTTCACGCCTCCTCAGAGGACCGGAGGGGAAATATTTGAAGGTGAAGCTGCAGATATAGCAGCTCAGCTTGTAAAAAAATTGTCGGATAACAGTTTGATATAGTTTTTAATTTTAGGAGAATAAAAATGGCTGATAAAATAATAGTTTCATCCGAAAAATGTGTTGGTTGCGGTGCTTGCGAATCTGCATGCCCTTTCGGAGCAATAGCGGTAACAGACGGCAAAGCCGTAGTAAATGAAGAATCCTGCAGACTTTGCGGTTCATGTGTAGAAACGTGTCCCGTAAGTGCAATAGAAATGCAAAAAGAAGAAAAGAAAGATGCCGTAAATAAAGATGATTATAAAGGTGTTTGGGTTTATGCCGAACAGAGACACGGAGAAATATCTTCCGTAGTTTATGAACTTTTAAATAAAGGCACGGAGCTTGCTAAAACATTAAATGTTCCTTTAAGTGCAATACTTATCGGTTCGAACATTTCCGCAAAAGCACAGGATTTAATAGCAAGAGGTGCCGACAAAGTTTATGTTTATGACGATCCTATTTTAGCTGAATTTCAGGACGATCCTTACGGTTGCATTTTGGCAGACTTAATAAAAGAAGAAAAGCCCGAAATTGTTTTGATGGGTGCAACAAATATCGGAAGATCTTTTGCTTCCAGAGTTGCAGCAAAAATTTATACCGGTCTTACGGCAGATTGTACTGCTCTTGAAATCGATCCTGCAACAAGAAACTTAATGCAGACAAGGCCTGCTTTCGGCGGTAACATTATGGCAACCATTTTAACGCCTAACCACAGACCGCAGATGTCAACGGTTCGTCATAAAGTATTTAAAGAAGCTCCCGTTGTAGAGGGAAGAACCGGCGAAGTTATCAATAAAACAATTGACGCACAAAAGATAATTAACAGAACGAAATTTTTGGGGTTCTTTAAAGACCAAACCGCAGACGTAAATATTTCCGACGCTGATATTATTGTTTCAGGCGGAAGAGGTTTGGGAAATAAAGACGGTTTTAAACTTATACAGGAATTGGCAGACGCTCTCGGCGGTGCGGTAGGTGCTTCAAGAGCTGCGGTTGATTCCGACTGGATAGCATATTCCCATCAGGTAGGACAGACGGGAAGAACAGTCGCCCCCAAAATTTATATCGCTTGCGGTATTTCCGGACAGATTCAGCATATGGTAGGTATGAGTTCGTCCGACACGATAATTGCAATAAACAAAGATAAAGAATGTCCTATGGTTAAAGCAGCAACATATTCTTTAATCGGCGATTTATACGAAATTATTCCCGAGATAATTAAAAAATTGAAAGCCTAAATTTATGGATGAAAAATTAAAAAAATTTCAAAAGCTTGTGGATATTTTAACAGAACTTCGCGGAGAGCACGGATGTCCTTGGGATAAGAAACAGAACCATGAAACTCTTCTGAAATACTTATTCGAAGAATCCGAAGAGTACAGGCAGGCTGTTTTAAAAAAAGACTACGAGAATATGAAAGAAGAGCTTGGCGATGTGTTGTTGCAGGTTATTTTTCATGCACAGATAGCGAAAGAGAATAATAAGTTCGATATATACGATGTTTTGGATACGATAAATGAAAAAATGATTCGTCGTCATCCGCACGTTTTCGGCAATTCAACCGCTAAAACAGAAGAAGAAATTCGCACTGAATGGAATAAGATAAAAGCCGAAGAAAAAGCGACCGCAAAAAAGCAGTCTCATAATTAAGTGATACATAAGTTTAAATTTTTTTATTGACATAAAAGGTATTTTCAATTATAATAGAAGTGTAATTAAAACTTAATATTGAATGTTTTTGGATGTCCGAAAGGACACCACTTTTGTTAAAGCAAAATGGGTTAGCACTCCAAAAACAGTCGTTTTATATGTTGTAGGAATAAATCAGAGGCTATGTTGATTTATTTTTATAATTTTGTTTTTCGCTCCTTTATCGGAGCGAAAAGAGCGGCTGTGTTGTACTGGGTGCTAACCGTACACACAGTCGCTTTTCATTTTGCTCCACACAAAATTCTCTCCTTTCGCAAAATCCAAAAAGAAAAAAAATCAAAAAGGAGAAATGTATGAAAAACCTTGAAAAGCAACAAAAATGTACAATGAACGACAAC
>CALGGE010000008.1 GCA_937916125.1 uncultured Elusimicrobia bacterium
AATTATATAATATTGTCTGTATGCAATGGCGTAGTCCAAAATGTGCGGTCGTTATAGTATATAAGGAGTTTATTATGATAATTCTTACGGGCGGAGCAGGGTTTATAGGCAGCTGTTTTCTGTGGAAACTGAATCAGGAAAAAATTGACGATATTCTTGTCGTGGATCATCTTGATAACGGCGAAAAATGGAAAAATCTCGTCGGCAAGAAGTTTTATGACTATATGCAGAAAGAAGATTTTCTGCAGGCTGTTAAAGATAATAAAATTCAAAAACCTCAGGCAATAGTTCATCTGGGGGCTTGCAGTTCCACAACGCAGACGGATGCAAATTATTACATTCATAACAATTTCGAGTATTCCAAAACCCTTGCTTTATGGGCTATGGAACTTGGAATTCCGTTTATTTATGCATCGTCGGCGGCAACTTACGGTAACGGCGAAAACGGTTATGACGATCAGTGCGATATAGATAAACTTGCACCGCTTAATATGTACGGATACTCAAAACAGCTTTTTGATTTGTGGCTGTTGAGAAACAAATATAACAGTAAAGTTACCGGAATAAAATTTTTTAATGTATTCGGACCTAACGAATATCATAAGGGAACGATGAAAAGCGTTATTTGTAAAACTTATAACGATGTTGCCGAAAAGGGCATAATAAGACTTTTTAAATCCTACAACAGTAAATACGGTGACGGAGATTCTTTAAGAGATTTTGTTTATATTAAAGATGTCGTCGAAGTTATGATGTTCTTGCTTAATAATCCCAAAAATACGGGACTTTTTAATATCGGAACAGGTAAAGCAAGAAGTTGGAACGATATTGCAAGATCGATGTTTGCTGCCGTCGGTAAAAAAACAAATATTGAATATTTTGATATGCCGGAAATTTTAAGAGGCAAATATCAATATTTTACCGAAGCAAAAATGGATAAAATAAGACAGGCAGGCTGTAATCATAAATTTATGGAATTGGAAGATTCGATAAAAGATTACTGCAGTTATTTAAAAAATTCATCGTATCTATGATGAATTTTTGCTTAATTTACGGAAATATCTTTTGGAAGTTTGTTGGAAGTTTTAAATCAAATAATAATAGCTCTCAGCTTTTTTAAGAGGTAAATAATGAAATTACTTGAGAAAGTTTTAAGTCTGAAGAATAAGTCAATATTGGTCGTTGGAGACACAATGGTTGACAGATTTATCTGGGGAAAAGTTTCCAGAATTTCTCCCGAAGCACCTGTTCCGGTAGTGGAAGTGAAAAACGAAACTGAAACGCTCGGCGGAGCCGGAAACGTTGCAAGCAATATTACATCTCTTGGAGCAAAAGCTTATATCATTACCGTTGTCGGAGACGATCTTAACGGTTTGCATATGAAAGAAATGCTCGAGGATAAAAAAATTAATACCGATTTTATTGTCGTCGATAAACAGAGACCTACGACATTAAAAACAAGAATTATTGCGTCCAATCAACAGGTTGTTAGAGTCGATAAGGAAATTAAAGGTGCTTTTTCGGGACAGACGGAACAAAGTATTTTAGACAGTATTGATGCAGTTATGAAAAATATCGACGGTGTAATAATATCCGACTATGCAAAAGGAATAGTTACCGATAAAGTATTGAAAAAAATTATAACTCTTGCAAAAAAGAAAAAAATACCCGTAACGGTTGACCCGAAAGTTGAAAACTTTAAAAAATATAAACATATTACATGTATGACGCCTAATACCAAAGAAGCCATAGAAGGGATGAATGCACAGCATCAGGGAATAAAAACAGACGACGATATTGCAAAACTCGGCAAGAAAATATTGAAGCTTTTGCAGTCGGATTCCGTTCTTATTACGCGAGGGGAAAAAGGTATGACCGTAATAGAAAAGAACAAAATTACGCATATTCCGACAAGAGCAAAAGAAGTTTATGATGTTACGGGTGCGGGAGATACCGTTATTGCAACCATGACATTGGCACTGGCAGCAAAATGGAAACTTGTTGAAGCTGCCGAAATAGCTAACTTTGCTGCAGGTGTTGTGGTAGGTAAAGTGGGAACGGCAACTGTTACAGTCGAAGAAATAATAAGAACGATAAAAGTTTTTAACAGAAAATAAAAAAAGAAAAAGTAATACGGAGTATTTTTATATGAAGACAGCCGTAGTTATTCCCGCAAGATATGCTTCAAGCAGATTTCCGGGAAAACCTTTATATTTAATAAACAATAAACCTCTTATCCTGCATGTAGTAAATAAAGTTTCAAAATGTAAAAATATTGATTGTATGGCCGTTGCTACCGACGATAAAAGAATTTATGATGTCGTAAAAAAGGCAGGCTGTAATGTTTTTATGACTCCCAAGAATTTAAAAAGCGGCACGGATAGAGTTGCTTATGTGGCAAAAAAATATCTTTCAAAATACGATGCGTTCATTAATGTGCAGGGCGACGAACCTTTGATAGATATAAAACTTGTGGAAAAAATGTCCGAAGAATTTAAAAAAGATAAAAAACTTGAATATTTGACGGCCGCATATAAAATGAAACCTTCTGACGATATTGCAAATCCAAATACGGTAAAAGTTATTTTTGATAAAAATATGTACGCATTGTATTTTTCCCGTTATCCCATACCGTTTGTAAGGGACGAAAAAAACAGAAACAAAATTTCTTATTATAAACATATAGGCGTTTACGGTTATACAAAAAAGTTTGTTTGTGAATTTACAAAATCCAAACAAACTCCCCTTGAAATATCAGAGAGTTTGGAACAGCTCCGTGCATTGGAACAAGGTAAAAAAATTAAAGTTATTATTTCCAAGAAAGATTTCCACGACGTAAATGTGCTTGAAGATATCAATAAAGTAAAAAAATATTTATAATGCACTGATTTTTATATAATAATTATTACGTTTCACAATGTTTATATCAAAAGAAAGTTATGTACCGTAGTTGCGGCTTTTTTTGCGATATCTTCCAAATTAACTCTGTATTCGCCCTCTGTCCCGTCGGCCATATCGGAAATTGCTCTTATAACCACAAAGGGAACTTCGTTTCTCGCAGCAGTTTGTGCAACTGCACAGCCTTCCATTTCCACGGCAACGGCATTAAACTTTTTATTTATTTTTTCTTTTTGTTGCTTGTCGGAAATAAAAATATCTCCTGAAGCAATTACGCCTTTATGATATTTTGTTTCTGCCATTTTTCCGTTTATTATTTTTTCAAAAGTGTCAGTTAAATTTTTGTCGGAATAATATTTTGTCGGCTTGGTTTTATCCGTTCCGTTACATATATTTCCCTTGGCATAACCTAAAAATGTAACATCAAAATCATGCTGAACCAAATAATCGGCAACAACAATATCACCGATTTTTAAATCTTTGCCGAGACCGCCGGCAACTCCGGTATTTATTATTGTGTCGGGATGAAAAGTATCAATAATATATTGTGCGTTTATTGCCGCATTAACTTTACCTATACCGCTTTGAGATAAAATAACGAATTTGTTGTTAATTGTACCCGTAAATATTTTTAAGTCATGATAAGAAATTTCTTTTAAGTCCGACAAACAATTTTTTAACTCATTAACTTCACAGCTCATTGCACCTATTACTGCTATTTTAGTTGTAATGTTCATAACTTTTTTCTCCTTAATGTAATATTCTAAAATTAATATTTTACAATTTTTTTTAAATATTGTAAAATATGCAAACTATATAAATACTATTAGGAGAAACAACAATGTTAGGTACATTTAAGTATGCAAATCCCACAAGAGTTTTTTTCGGAGAGAAATCTCTTTCATATTTAGCCAAAGAACTTAAAAACTACGGCAATAAAGTAATGCTCTGTTACGGTGGCGGTTCAATTAAGAAAAACGGAATTTACGACGATGTAATAAAGATTTTGAAAGATTCCGGTAAGACCGTGTTTGAAGATCCGGGCGTGATGTCCAATCCTACTTTGGAAAAATTATACGAAGGTTGTAAAATCGCAAAAGATAATGATGTTGATTTAATTCTTGCCGTAGGCGGAGGCTCTACCATAGACTATGCGAAAGGCGTTTCCGTATCTGCATGGTGTAAAGACGAGCCTTGGGAAAAATACTATTTGCAAAATCAAAAGCCCGATAATAAAATAATTCCCGTGGGGTGTGTCCTTACCATGGTAGGTACAGGTTCTGAAATGAACGCGGGTTCGGTTATAACAAACCATAAAGAGAATTTGAAAATAGGCAGAGTTTTTGATGATAATGTTATGCCTAAGTTTGCAATATTAAATCCGAAATATACTTTTACCGTTCCAAAGTATCAGATGGTTGCAGGTATTTATGACGCATTCAATCATATTTGTGAACAATATTTTTCTGATACCGACGATAATACCAGCGACTATATTTCTGAAGCTCTTATGAAATCTTTAATAGTAAGTTCTCGTATTGCCGTCAAAAATCCGCAGGATTATGAAGCAAGAAGCAATATTATGTGGGCGGCAACGTGGGCGTTGAATACTTTAATATCAAGAGGAAAAACTACCGATTGGGAAGTTCATATGCTTGGACAGGCTATAGGTGCTTATACCGATGCAACTCACGGAATGACGCTCTCTGCCGTATCGCTTCCTTATTACAGACATATAATGCCTTACGGTATTGAAAAATTTAAAAGATTTGCAAAAAATGTTTGGGATGTTGACGTTACAAAAATGTCGGATAAAGAAGCTGCCGAAGAGGGGTTAAAAAAACTTGAAGCTTGGATGAAAGAAATCGGTGTTGTTTTAAGTTTGAAGGAATTGGGAGCGAAAGAAGAAATGTTTGAAGGGATTGCAAGTGCCACATTCCTTTTAAAAGGCGGTTATAAAGCATTAACGCATGATGACGTGATAAAGATACTTAAAGAAAGTTTTTAATTAAGGGAAAATAATGAATAATATTAGGAATTTCTGCATCATAGCACATATTGATCACGGCAAAAGTACCCTTGCCGACAGACTGTTGGAATATACGGGAACTATCTCCAAAAGAGAGATGAAAGACCAAATTCTCGACGGTATGGAATTGGAGAGAGAACGCGGTATTACTATCAAGGCAAAAGCCGTCAGAATGCAGTATAAAGATAAAGACGGCAAAGAATATATTTTGAATTTGGTAGATACCCCGGGACACGTGGACTTTACTTATGAGGTGTCAAGAGCATTGGAAGCATGTGAGGGAGCAATACTTGTTATTGATGCTTCGCAGGGCGTGGAAGCACAAACTCTTGCAAATACCATGCTTGCCAAAAATGCTGATTTAAAAATAATTCCGGTAATAAATAAAATAGATTTGCCGACGGCAGATATTGATTCCGCTTACGAACAAATGACGGACGCATTGGAAGTTTTGGATCAACCCATACTTGCAAGTGCCAAAGAGGGAATAGGAATAAACGAAATAGTTGATTCCGTTATAGCGAATATTCCCGCTCCTAAAGGCAAAAAAGAAGAACCTTTATCGGCATTGATATTTGACTCTTTTTATGATTCTTACAAAGGTGTTGTTATTATCATAAGAGTTTTCGACGGAACGATAAAGAAAGGTATGAAAGTAACTTTTATGGCTTCGGGTGCGGAATATGAAGTACTTGAAGTAGGTTATATGAAGATAAAACCGGTAGAGTCCGACGGACTTTCAGCCGGAGAAGTAGGCTTTGTTGTCGCCGGAATAAAAACCATACAGGATGTGAAAATCGGCGATACCATTACGGAAAGCAAACGGCCCACAACACACCCTCATGCAGGATATAAAGAAGTTAATCCTTTCGTTTTTGCAGGGCTTTATCCGTACAGTACATCAGATTACGACAGCTTAAAAATAGCCCTTGAGAAATTACAACTTTCAGACTCATCTTTAACTTATGTTCCGGAAACTTCGGTTGCGTTGGGCTTCGGTTACAGGTGCGGTTTTTTGGGACATCTTCATTTGGAAATTGTCAGAGAAAGACTTGAAAGAGAGTTCGGTTTGAATCTTCTTGTTACGGCTCCTAACGTTATTTATAAAATAAAAACGAAAAATCAAATGATGACCATAGATAATCCGGCAAAATTTCCGAACAACTCCGAAATACAGGAAATATGGGAACCGTACGTGATGGCAACAATAGTTTCGCCGACGGAATATCTCGGCGGACTTATGGATTTGTGTCAGAAAAAGAGAGGCAAACAGATTGATATGAAATATGTCAATATGAAAATCGCCATATTAAAATATGAAATTCCGCTTGCCGAAATTATTGTGGGTTTTTACGATGCGTTAAAGTCGGTTTCCAAAGGTTATGCTTCTTTTGACTACGAGCATATTCCGGCACAATTGGGCGATTTGGTTAAGCTTGAAATTCTTGTAAACGGTGAAGTGGTTGATGCTTTTTCCGTGATAGTTCATAAAGATAAAGCCCAAACTGCGGCACATTTTCTGACGGAAAAATTAAGAGGAATTATCCCTCGTCATATGTTTGAAATTCCGATACAGGCAAGAATAAATAATAAAATTATAGCAAGAGAAACCATATCTGCCATGAGAAAGGATGTTCTTGCAAAATGTTACGGCGGAGATATTACCAGAAAGAGAAAACTCCTCGAAAAACAGAAAGAGGGGAAAAAGAAAATGAGACAGTTCGGGAAAGTGGAATTGCCGCCCGAAGCTTTTGTCGCCGTTTTGCAAATTGATAATTAATTGCAATGCAAATTTTTTTTTGCTACAATAAACATTCCTTATTTTAGTTGTGAAAAGGTTTTAAAATGAATGAAGAAATTATAAATTCGGTTAGAGATATTATATCTGATATACGGACAGATGGAGACAGTGCCGTAATAAGATATCTTAAAAAGTTTGACGGCGTATCTTTTAAATCGGCAAAAGATTTTAAGGTTTCGGAAAAACAGATTTCCGATGCTTCGAAAAAAGTAAGCCCGGATTTGAAAAAAGCAATAAAATCTTCTTATGCAAATGTTTTAGCTTTTCATAAGAAAGAATATGCAAATATTAAAAAACAGTGGTTTGACGATGACGGAATAAAAAACATCGGGCAGCTGTATCGTCCGATAGAGTCCGTAGGTATTTATGTTCCCGGAGGGAGATTCTCTTATCCTTCTTCGGTAATAATGAATGCGGTTGCCGCAAAAACGGCAGGTGTTAAAAGAATAGTAATGATGACACCTCCGAAAAAAATGACAAACGAAGTATTGTTTGCTGCAAAACTTTGCGGAATCAATGAAATTTATACCATCGGCGGTGCTGTGGCGATAGCAGCCCTTGCATACGGAACCAAAACCGTAAAGCCCGTTAATATGATAGTCGGACCGGGCAATGCTTATGTAAATGAAGCAAAGAGGCTTGTATTCGGGAAAGTCGGAATAGATTCTTTGGCAGGTCCGAGTGAAGTGGCCATAATTGCTGATGCCGGTGCAGACAAAGAATATGTTTATTATGATTTAATGGCTCAGGTGGAACACGATACGATGGCAAAGGCATACCTGCTTTGCGGTTCGAAAGAAACAATAAAACATATAAAGAAAAATTTTGATAAAGAAAAAATAAAACAGGTAAAAATATTTAATGTCGATACGGATAAAGCAATAGATATGGTTAATGATATTGCTCCCGAGCATTTGGAACTTTTATTGAAAAATGCCAAAAAATATGTGCCGAAAATTTACAATGCCGGTGCGATTTTTGTAGGGTACAATACGGCAACGGCGGTCGGCGATTATTGGGCAGGTCCGTCGCATGTTTTGCCGACGAATGCTTCGGCAAAATATTCAAGCGGATTATCCGTTATGACATTTTTGAAAAGGAGCAGTTATATTGAGCTGAAAAAAGTCAGTCCGGAAGTTAAGAAAAATATTGCCGATTTCGCGGCAGCAGAAGGATTGATTAATCACAAGAAGTCAATTGAGGTAAGAAAAATATGAGTCAACCGGAACTTACGGAAAAAGAATTGGAAATATTAATACGTCTGTTATCGGAAGATATAACTAAAGATGACGATAAAAAAAATAAGGACAATGATTATAGTGACGACAAGATGTTTTTATTGGAAAAATTAGAAACTCTTCTGAAACTCAGCGAATTTGAAACTTTTCTCGGAGTAAAAAATCTTCCGAAAAATAAATATTTAAATTGAGGGTAAAATGAGAAAAGCTCGTATAAAAAGAAAGACTTTTGAGACGGATGTCGATATTGAATTGAATCTCGATTCCGCAAAGAAGCCGTCTATAAATACTACCATACCTTTTATGGATCATATGCTCACTTTGTTTGCCGCACATGCCGGAATATATTTGAGCATAAATGCAAAAGGTGATACGGAAATAGATGATCATCATCTTGTAGAAGATATGGGAATTACTTTAGGTCAGGCATTTAAGCAGGCTATCGGCGATAAAAAAGGCATAACAAGATACGGTCATTTTCTTCTTCCCATGGATGAAGCTCTTGCATATATAGCACTTGATATTTCGGGCAGACCGCATTTAAGTTATGAAGCCGACATTAAATTTCAAACGACGGGCTTCAATTACGATTTAATACAGGAATTTTTTATTGCTTTTGTAAATAATGCGGCAATAACTCTTCATATAAAAATGATGAAAGGCAGAAATAATCATCATATTGCAGAATCTATTTTTAAAGGGTTCGGGCATGCACTTGCAATAGCAATAAGTAAAAATAAAAAAAATAAAAAAATACCTTCAACGAAAGGTATTTTGTAGAGGTAAAAACAAAATGATAATAATACCTGCAGTTGATATCAGACAGGGAAATTGCGTAATGCTTAAACAGGGTAAGATTGCCGACGAGACGATTTATTCCAAAGATCCTGTTTTTATGGCAAAACTTTGGAAAGCTAAAGGTGCGGAAAGACTTCATGTTGTTGATTTGGACGGCTCTTTCTCGGGAAATCAGTCCAATAATGCCATTATAGGTAATATTTGTTTAAGCGTAGATATGCCGGTTCAGGTCGGCGGCGGAATAAGAAATATGAAGCGTATCGACGATATTTTTACGTTGGGTGCTTCTTATGCAATATTGGGAACGGTTGCCGTTTATAATCCTGATATAGTAAGACAGGCTATAGAGAAATACGGTCCGGAAAAAATTATCGTTGCTCTTGATATTTATGAGGGAAAAGTTGCCATAGGCGGTTGGAAAGAAATTACGCCGATAAAAACGGAAGAAATGATAGAAAAATTAAAAGAAATGGGTGTAAAGGAAATAATCTATACCGATATTGCAAAAGACGGAATGCTTAAAGGACCGAATATTGACGGACTGAAAAATATTGCAAAAATAAGTAAAATGAAAGTTATAGCTTCGGGCGGAGTAACGACCATAGAAGATGTTAAGAAGATAGCAAAACTTGAAAAGTATGGTGTTACGGGTGCTATAGTCGGGAAAGCTTTATATACGGAAGATTTTAAACTGGAAGAAGCGATAAGAGCCATTAAAGGCAACTGATGTAAAATTGGAAAAGATAGAAGTGTGGAGGAAAAATGTTGGAAATTACAAAACAATTAAAGTTTGACAAAAACGGTTTAATACCGGCAGTTGTTCAAGACTACAAAGACGGAACAATCCTGATGGTTGCATATATGAACGCCGAATCTTTTGAAAAAACGTTAAAAACGAAAAAGGCTACTTATTGGAGCCGTTCCAGACAGAAGTTTTGGATAAAAGGAGAAGAATCCGGTAATATCCAGAAAGTGAAAGAAATTTATTATGACTGTGATGCGGACTGTATTTTGTTAAAAGTTATTCAGGTAGGAAATTCCGCATGTCATACGGGGTACAGAAGTTGTTTTTACAGAAAGTTATCTTTTACCGGTAAAACAAGAGTTGTCGGCGAGAAAATTTTTGATCCAAAAAAAGTTTACGGGAAATAGAAATTTTTGCAGAGCAAAAATTTGAGGTATAGATGTATAGAAGTATGGATGTATGGAAAAGTTTAACAGATTGAGGATATAATGTTAAAAGTAAAAATTTGCGGTATAACAAACTATGACGATGCACTAAATGCAACAAATTTAGGGGCGGACTATTTAGGGTTTCAGTTGGTAAAGGATTCTCCTAAAAAAGTTTCCGATAAAATGCTAAAAGAAGTCAACGAAAAGTTACCTCCTTTTGTTATTGCCGTCGGCATATTTGCGGACAGCGATCAGAAAACAATAACAAAAGTAGTTAAAAAGACAGCTATAAAAGCAGTTCAGCTTAACGGAAATGAAACTCCGGAATTTTGCAAGGCTTTGTCCGTTGCACTCGGCGTAAAAGTATTAAAATATGTAAAATTCACGGATGTTTCCGATATTGAGAAACTTCGTCCTTATTTCGATAATGTGGATTATTTTGTTCTTGATATTTCTTCTACGGATGAAACGGGAAAAGAAGCCCTTGCATTAAATGCACTTTCCGTGCTTGAACAAATAGCTGTTCCTTGTTTTATAACTGGCGGTATATCGTCGGATAATGTCGGAGAAATTGTTGAAAAATATAAACCGTACGCCGTAGAAGCCGATTCTTCCGTTGAAAGATTACAACGCAGAAAGGATTTTAATAAAACCGCAGATTTTATTAAAGCCGCACATTCTTTGTAGTGATGTTATAAGGAAAATAATGAAATTAAAAACTCGCAAACAAAAGATTTTTCGTTTGCGAGTTTCTTTGAAGGAATAGCAAAATGAATATAGAATTGATTTGTTCGGGAAGCGAACTTTTGACGGGGAAACTTAATACTCATGCAGGATTTATCGGAGAAAAACTTAATGATTTGGGAATAGGTTTATCTTTGGTTACTACCGTTTCCGACAGAAAAGCCGAGTTTTCACAGGTGTTGAGCGATGCGGTTAAAAGAAGTTCCGTTATTATTATTACAGGCGGTCTCGGACCTACTTTTGACGATATCACGGTAGAAACCGTATCCGAAATATTGAATATAAAAACTCATAAAGATGAAACGGTTGCAAATGCCATTGTTCAATACTTTGAAAAAAGAGGCATAAATTGTCCTGCCTCAAATAATGAAAGACAGGCACAAATTCTTGACGGTGCTAAAGTTCTGGAAAACAGGTTTGGGACAGCTCCGGGACAGATGTTGCATTTTCAATACGTAGTCGATGAAAATAAAAAAGTCAGAAAAACAATATTTTTGCTTCCCGGACCTCCGAGAGAAATGTGTCCGATGTTTGAAGAAAATGTTTTACCTTTTATGAGAAGCTATCAGGTTAAAATGAAAAAAACATTGGTTCTTCATATTTGCGGTATGGCGGAATCTTTAGTTGACGAAAAAATAAAACCTACAATAAATTATCTTGCCAACAATGATGATGTTGAATTTGCAATTTTAGCTCATAATTTTTTGATAGACGTTAAAGTTTCGGTTAGCGGAGAAAATGAACTTACTATTGACGATACGTTGAAAAATATCAATCAGGAATTTATTAATGTTTTGGGAGATAATATTTACGGATACGGGGCTGATACGTTGGAAGGCGTTATTCAAAAAATGCTTGTAGAAAATAAAAAGACCGTTTCGGTTGCGGAATCCTGCACGGGAGGATTGCTCGCAGCAAAACTTACAAATACCGCGGGAAGTTCTGCTTGTTTTAAACAGTCGGTTGTTACTTATTCCAATGAATCAAAAATGCAATTGTTGGGAGTAAAACCCGAAACTTTGGAACAATTCGGAGCGGTAAGTGCGGAAACTGCAACGGAAATGCTTAACGGTATTTTGAATTTGTCAAAAGCCGATTATGCCGTAAGTATTACGGGAATTGCCGGTCCCGACGGCGGAACAAAAGAAAAACCGGTAGGTCTTGTGTATATAGGCATATCTTTTAACGAAAATCATGAAGTACATAAATTTAAATTTTTGGGAACAAGAGCGGATATAAGACAACGTTCGGTAAATGTCGCTCTGGACAGTCTGAGAAGAATGATATTAAAAACAAGAACTAAAAAAGTTAAAAAAGATAGTTGAAAGGTTGAAAAGTTGTTACGCGAAAGCTTGGAATAAAATATTAATTATTTAACAAAAATTGTTTTGCAATTTCTACTGAAAACTATTCAACTAAAAATTTTCGGAGAAAATTTTTATGAGATATTTGGGTGTTGATTACGGGAAAAAAAGAATCGGTTTGGCTTTGTCCGATATTATGGGAATAATGGCTCAGCCTTTTGATGTTATAGAGTTTAAAGGACTTAAAAATAATATTGAAAATATTTTAAAAATAGCAAAAGAAAAAGAAGTTTCCTGCATTGTCGTCGGTAAACCGGTTAATATGAACGCAACCGAAGGGGAAATGGCTGCACTTGCCGAAGAATTTGTTGAAGAACTTAAAAAAAATACCGATATAAAGGTTGAAATGATTGACGAAAGACTTACTACCGCTCAAGCCGAACGGGTTTTGGTTGAAGAGGCAAATATTTCCAGAGAAAAAAGAAAAGGTTTGCGTGACAAACTGGCAGCCACTTTTATTCTTCAAACATATCTTGATATTCATTCCTGAGAGGCGTTATGGAATATTTGGTTGACGGGTATAACGTTATAAGATACAGTGAGATGTTTTCTGCTCGGACATTGGAACAACAGAGAAATAAGCTCATTGATTTTATTTTGCGTTATAATCCTCAAGGGAAAAACAAAATTACCGTTGTCTTTGATTGTAAAAGTTCCAATCCTTATGAGCCGGACAGCTGGACGACCACAACAATAAAAGGTATCAAAACTATTTTCAGCGAGGGGCAAAAGAGTGCCGATGATGTAATAGTGGAGTATGTTGATAATTCTCAAAGACCTTACAATATTGTTGTCGTTACAAATGATAAGGGAATTTACAGAAGAATCGGCGGTAAAGGTGCAAAGAAAATGTCAGTTGCGGAGTTTATATACAATAGAGCAAAAAACGAAAGTGTCGTTAATAATGTCGTGAAAATGAAGCAGAAAGACGATTTCTCCGCAATCAGCAGAGAACTCAGCGATTTGTGGTTAAAAGATAAATCTTCCGAAAATAAAAATCAAAAATCAAAAAATAAAAATAAAACTTCTGATACGGAGTTTGATATAACTGCGGAGCTTAGCGATTTATGGTTAAAAGAGGACAAATAATATCAACAATTGTTTTATTGGCGTTTTTTTTATCTTTTGTTTTTTTTCTCCTTTTTAAAAGTAAAGACGGAAAAGAAACGGAAGTTTTTATTCCTAAAGGCTCTTCACCGGTAAAAATAGCGAAGATCTTAAAAGATAAAAAAATTATTTCTTATCCGAAGCTTTTTACCGGTACCGTAAAATTTCTCGGTTATTCCAAACGGCTTAAGGCGGGACTTTACGATTTTAACGACGGTGATTCTCTGATAAAAGTAATCAAAAAATTAAAAAACGGCGACAACAAAAATGTTCGTGTTACTATACCTGAGGGTTTTGTAATAAAACAGATAGGGAAAGTCCTTGAAGAAAAAAATATCTGCTCAAAAGAAAAATTTGTAGAAATCGCAATGTCAAAAAAACTTGAAGGATATTTATTCCCTAATACATACTTCTTACCGCCTCAAACGGATGAAAACGAAGTAATAAAAACTTTAAATAACGAATTTAACAAATATTGGACGAAAGAAAAAGAAGACAGACTGCAACGGATTAATATGAGTAAAAAAGATGTTGTAATTCTTGCATCGATAGTGGAGAGAGAGGCTGTTTCGGATAACGAAAGACCTGTTATTGCCGGTGTATTTATTAACAGGCTTAAGAAAAGAATGCGTCTTGAATCTTGTGCAACGGTATTGTATGCTATGGGAGAAAATAAGGAAAGATTGACTTATGCCGATTTGGAGTTTCAGTCTCCTTACAATACGTACAGACATTTCGGTCTTCCGCCGGCTCCTATATGCAATCCCGGAGCAAAAGCTCTTGATGCAGTTTTATATCCTGCAATAACAAACAGTTTGTATTTCGTTTCCAAAGGCAACGGCACTCATTTTTTTGCGGAATCATTGGAAGAACATGTCAGGAATAAAAAAGTTACAAAGAAAGCAAAGCTTTCTTAGAGGATTAGAAGATTTGACGATTGGAAGATTTGAAGGAATTTTTAGTTTTATAAAAGTGAAGTGAAATTTGTTGACATATCAGGTATTCTTTGGTAAAATTCTTCTATTATGAAAAAAATATATTTTATGTTGTTTATGACGTTGTTTGTTTTGGGCTGTTCTGCGGGTACAACCGTAGTTCAGAAGTCGGAAACTTCCGGGTTGGATAGCGAAGATAAGGAAAACACGGAAGAGATTATAAAATTGGAGAAAAAAATGAAAGCAATTATTGAAACATCCATGGGTAATATTGAAGTGGAATTGTTTGCCGAAGAATCCCCGATAACGGTGGAAAATTTTGTAGGTCTTGCCGAGGGTAAAAAAGAATTTATCGATCCTAAAACGGGTGAAAAAACAAAGAGAAGATTTTATGACGGTTTAACTTTCCACAGAGTAATTCCGGAATTTATGATACAGGGCGGATGTCCTTTGGGAACGGGAACAGGCGGTCCGGGATACAAATTTCAGGATGAAACAAATAACGGGCTGTCGTTTGATAAGCCCGGTCTTCTTGCAATGGCAAATGCCGGTCCTAACACAAACGGTTCACAATTCTTTATAACTGAAGTTAAAACTCCGTGGTTAACCGGACATCATACCATTTTCGGACAGGTCGTAAGCAGTAAAGATTTGGATATAGTAAAGAAAATTGCAAGAGTTGATGCCGATTTGTCTGATAAACCGTTGGATGACGTAATAATAAAAAAAATAATAATAAAATAAAGTTCGCCGTTATCGGAATTTTATATGAAAAAAATTATATTTATTTTAGCTTTGATTGCAATATCAACTATAAATATTTTTGGAGATAATATGAAAAAAGTTGTTTTTGTCGTTGCTCCCGAAGTTTTCAGAGATGAAGAATATATTGAACCTAAAACAATATTGGAAAAAGCAGGAACGGAAGTTACTACGGCCAGTACCGTCGCAGGTGAAATTTACGGTAAAATAAAAATAAAAGCATGGAGTCAAATGCTTGTAAAAGATATTAAAGTTGAAGATTTTGATGCGGTATTTTTTGTCGGAGGTAACGGTGCTTCCGTATATTTCGATGATAAAATTGCACATAATGTTGCAAAAAGTTTTTATGATAACGGCAAAATTGTAAGTGCCATATGCATAGCTCCGGTAATACTTGCAAAAGCAGGTCTTCTCAACGGCAAGAAAGCAACAGTGTTCCCGAGCGGAGCGGATATATTAAAACAAAACGGTGCCGATTATACCGGTAAATCCGTAGAAGTCGACGGGAATATCATTACTGGCAACGGACCTGAAGCGGCAAAACTTTTCGGTGAAACATTATTGCAAAAGTTGAAATGAAAAAGAATATTATAATCTTAACCGTTTTGACTTTTTTATGTTTGGCAGGGCTTCTGTATTGCTTTGTTGAACTTATTTTTAACGAAAGAGTAAATCAGCAGAAAAACAATTTAGAATCGAATACCGTGTCTTTCATAGAGCTTATTTCTCCCGAGATAAAAGCTGCAGTAATGAAAGATGACGATATTGCACTTCTTTATTCAATAGAAAAACTTTCCAAAATAGATACCGTAAAAGAAGCTTTTATTCTTGATAAAAATTTAAATATTGTAATTCATAATGACTCTTCCAAATGGAACAAAAAATATGACGATGATTTTTACAAAAATATCGTATCTTTAAAAAATAAATCTCTTAAGAAATCCGGTCCTTACGATTTCGTTTATTCTCAGCCTTTAGATGATAAATCGGTTCTTTGCGTAAGTTATTCATTGCAAAATATATTCGACGATTTAAAAATGTGGAAGATAAAGTTATATGTTTATTGTTTTATTATAGCATTTTTAATGTTTTTTATTGTTTATAATCTTTTGAGATTTTTCTTTCTTCGTCCGTTCAATAAAGCCAAAAAATATTTGTCCGTTAATGAAACGGGCAAAAAAACAATTTATTCCGATATTGTTAATATGGCTCTTTCCTGTAACGGACATTCCTTAAATAATGATGGTATTGTCGATATAAGTTTTAGAGAATTGACGAATAAAGTATTTAAAAATTATTTGAATTTGTCAGATGATATTTTTATAATTCTTGACGGTAAAGCTAAGCTTGTTTATTGTTTTGACGAAAATAATATTGTTTTGAAAAAAAAGGATTTATCTGCTCATATCGTCAGTTTAACGACGAATTCGGAAATTCTGAAAAGTGTTTCTGCCGTTTTGGAAAATCATTCGGAAACAATAAATATTGATGTTTCCGAATATAAAATAAATATTATTCCCGTATCGGGGGAAAAAGACAATCTTGTCGGAATAATTATTTCGGGCAACAAAATAAAAGGGAATTAACAATGATTGATTTGATATTGATAATAAAGCTGATTTTTTTAGGTGTAGTTGAAGGGTTGACGGAATTTTTGCCTATATCTTCCACTGGACATTTGATAGTTTGTGCTGATATGGTAAAGTTTAACGGTGAAGCAGCATCTCTTTTTGAGATAGTTATACAGCTCGGTGCAATACTTGCCGTTGTATGGCTGTACAGAGAAAAAATTATAAAACTGATAAGAAATTCAATCAGAGAACTAAAGTCTGTCATCCGTTACTCCGATGCCGAATCTTGCAGTTCAATATTTTCACTTTTTTACCCTTTCACATCTTCATCCAAAAATTATCCTGCATTGTCATTTGTAATTAACCTTTTTATAGCTTTTGTTCCGGCATCGGCAGTAGGTTTTTTCTTTCACGGAATAATAAAAAATTATTTATTTAATTCGATAACGGTATCATTTGCTTTGATTCTTGGCGGTTATATAATTCTTTATATTGAGAACAAAAATATAAAAGTAAAAATACGGGAAGCTTTGGATATAGATAAAAAGTCCGCTCTGATTGTCGGGCTTTCTCAAATTCTTGCACTTATTCCCGGTGTTTCTCGTTCGGGTTCAACGATAATGGGTGGAGTTTGTTCCGGGCTTTCCAGAAAAGCATCTGCCGAATTTTCGTTTTTCTTGGCTATACCTATAATGTTTGCAGCAACTTTCTATGATTTGTACAAAAGCTCTGCAATACTAAATACCGATACGGTTATAATAATTGCCGTAGGTTTTGTTGCGGCTTTTATTTCTGCCGTAATTGTAATAAAATGGTTTATTAAATATATTTCAACAAACAATTTTAAATTATTCGGATGGTATAGAATTTTATTCGGTGCATTGTTATTGGGATTTTATTATTTTAAAGGATGAAACAACGGCAGGACATATAAAACTATAAGCTATCATCTTCTCGGCTGAGGGAACGAAGTTCCCGATTTTAACAAAAAAGAAAATATTTTTTTAAATAAAATTTTATTACTAAAGGCTATATAAATGAATTTTATAAGAAAGTGTTATGATTGGACGATAAATTGGTCTAAAACAAAATATGCAAACCTTGCACTTTTCTGCATAGCTTTTGCGGAAAGTTCCTTTTTTCCCGTACCGCCGGATATTTTGTTGATACCTATGGTTATTGCCGAGAGAAAAAAATGGTTCCGTATTGCTTTGCTTTGTTCGGTAGGTTCTGTTTTAGGAGCATTATTGGGATATTTTATAGGATATTACTTCTATGAACTTATAGGTCAGAAAATTGTTGATTTATATAATTTGCAGGGAGCTGTTGATATTGTAAGTGCAAAATATCATGAACATGCGTTCCTTGCCATATTTACCGCGGCATTTACGCCCATCCCTTTTAAAGTTTTTACAATAGTTGCAGGTCTTGTTAAAATTTCCATACTTTCTTTAATTTTTGCATCCGCAGTGGGACGTTCCGCAAGGTTTTTTATCGTCGCCGGTCTCATAAGAATTTTCGGAGAGAAAATTCAATATTTTATAGAAAAATATTTTAATCTTTTGACAATAGTTTTTACCGTACTTCTTATCGGCGGATTTACCGTATTGAAGCTGTTTACAAAATAACCTCTCTTTTTCTTGAAAAGTTCTTATAAAAAAGATACAATAAAAATAATTTATAATTATTTATAGTTGTTTTTGCAGAACAAAAATTTTTTAATAGAAATATTGAAAACTTCTCAGCTTATCAGCTGGTTTATTGGAGAAAAAAATGGTTACTGCACCGGATTTACCAAATTGTAAGTTGTTGCACTCAGGCAAGGTAAGAGATGTTTATGAATATCAAAACGACAAACTCTTTATCGTCGCCACCGACAGAATTTCCGCATTTGACTACATCCTGTCTCCTCTTGTTACCGACAAGGGAAAAATTCTTCACAAAATATCAATGTTTTGGTTCGATTTTGTTCAAAATGTAATACCTAACCATATTATAACAGGAAACTTCGACGAGTTTCCCGAAGAACTTAAAAAGTTTGAATTCCTGAAAGATCGTTCCATGATAGTAAAAAAAGCAAAAAGAATAGATATTGAATGTATCGTCAGAGGATATCTTGCAGGTTCAGGCTGGAAAGAATATCAGAAATCTCAGACGGTATGCGGAATAAAACTTCCGGCAGGGTTAAGAGAATCGGAAAAACTTCCGGAACCGATTTTTACACCTTCCACAAAAGCCGACGACGGCGAACATGATCAAAATATTTCTTTTGAAGAAACCGTAAAGCTGATAGGCGAAGATTTGGCTGCACAGATAAACGAAATATCAATAACTCTTTACAAAAAAGTCAGCGAATATTGTGCCACAAGAGGAATAATTCTTGCCGATACAAAGTTGGAATTCGGTATTTATGACGGCAAACTTATTTTGATAGACGAAATATTTACTCCTGACTCTTCAAGATTTTGGGAAAAAGATAAATATGAGGTCGGTAAATCTCAGGACAGCTTGGATAAACAGTTTGTAAGAGATTATTTAGAGAAAATAAAATGGAATAAACAGCCTCCTGTTCCGGTTCTTCCGGAAGATGTTGTAAATAAGACGAGAGAAAAGTATGTTGAGGCTTACGAAAAAATAACTGGAAGGAAATTTTAATTATGATATTTGAAATAGAAATAAAAACGAAAAAAGGTTTTGTTGATCCGCAGGGGGAACATACTTTGTCCGATATCGCATCTATAGGAATAAAAGATGTTTCTTCCGCGGAGTATATAGCGGTTTACAGGCTTGACGGTGATATTAATAAAAGACAGGCTGAATTCATCGGTAAAGAATTGTTGAGCGATAAAATTACCGAAGATTTTGCCGTGAAAGAATATAAAGATTTAAAAGATAAAAAAATAGAAAAAAATTCCATAGAAGTTTGGTTTAAACACGGTGTAACCGATACGGTTAGCGAAAGTGTTGTAAAAGCCATAAAAGATTTGGGAATAAAAGAAGATATTGTTGTTAAGACAGGCAAAAAATATTGCCTTAACGGGAAAAATATAGACGATAATAAATTGAAAAAAATAGCAACGGGCTTGCTTGCAAATACTTTAATTCAGGAATATTTAATAAAATGAAAGTAAACACAATTGAAATTTTAAGTTTAAATGACAAACAGTTGGTAGAACTCAGCAGAAAAAGCACTTTGTCTCTTTCCATTGTCGAGATGAAAGA
>CALGGE010000009.1 GCA_937916125.1 uncultured Elusimicrobia bacterium
CAGGGATGAAGCAAGACAGAGGGGGTGTTCTTTCCTGACCGGACAGGCGAAAGGAAGACAAATATAAAAATTGCATTATGTTTGCCGTTACGGAAAAAAGAACAAAACAGGAAACAGATAAATTGGCAGAAATTTTAGCGAGAGTGTAAAAATGAATAACAATAAAACTTTAAATGAAATAAAATCAAACAGACCTGAAGGCAGATTTATAGAATGTGATGTTGCGTTGAATACGCATATTGCCGACAAATATAAAAGAGTTTCAAAACCGAATATTCCTAATATTTCGGAATCCGCAGTATTGAGACACTATACAAATTTGTCCAGAAAAAATTATGCTTTAAGTACAACGATGTATCCGTTAGGCTCTTGTACAATGAAACATAATCCGTTGGTTAATGAAAAAATTGCTAAATTTGAAGGTTTTTCGTCGATACATCCTTATCAGTCCGAAGAAACGATTCAGGGCAGTTTGGAAGTAATGTACGAATTACAGAAAGGTTTATGTGAAATTTCCGGTATGGATTTTTTTACTCTTCAGCCTGCGGCAGGTGCACACGGTGAATATACAGGACTTTTAATAATTTCAAAATATTTTAAAAATAAAAATGAAAAAAGAACAAAAATAATTGTTCCTGATTCTGCACACGGAACAAATCCCGCTTCTGCAGCACTTGCGGGTTTTGAAATAATTTCGGTTAAATCCGACGAATACGGTATAGTAAGTCCCGAAAATTTAAAGAAAGTTTTAAATTCCTCTGTTTCGGCGATGATGATGACAGTTCCCAATACATTGGGCGTATTTGAAAAAAATATAGAAGAAATTTCTAAGATTATGCATGATAACGGTTCTTTAATGTATTATGACGGTGCAAATTTAAATGCCGTTATGGGAATAATAAGACCTGCCGATATAGGTTTTGATGTTATGCACATAAATTTGCACAAGACATTTTCTACTCCGCACGGAGGAGGCGGACCGGGTTCGGGACCTGTCGGCGTAAAAGAATTTTTAAAAGACTTTTTGCCGTCTCCCGTTGTAGTGAAAGACGGAGAAACTTTTAAACTTCATTTTAACGATAAAGAAAAATCCATCGGTCGAATGAAAGCATTTTACGGCAACTTTCCCGTCATACTTAAAGCCTGTGCTTATATCAAAGCACTCGGCGGAGAAGGATTGAATGATGCTTCCGAACAGGCTGTAGTTAATGCAAATTATATTTTATCAAAACTTAAAGATAAAGTTAAAATTCCTGCGGGGAATTATTGCATGCATGAATTTGCCATGTCTTTAAAAGGTGCTTTGGGCGACGGAATAAGAACACTTGACGTTGCAAAAAGATTATTGGATAACGGTTACTATGCACCTACGATATATTTTCCTTTAATTGTTGAAGAAGCCATGATGATAGAGCCTACCGAGACGGAGTCCAAGCAGACATTGGATGAATTTGTTGAAACGTTAATAAATATTATGGAAGAATCAAAAGCAAATCCGGAAGCCGTTCACAATGCTCCGGTAAATACTTCGGTAAAAAGACTTAATGAAGTTGAGGCAGCCAGACATCCTGTTCTTCATTGGTAAGGTTGGACGGCGTCCTACCGTGCCGTAAAACAAAGTATTTGTTAACTGCCGTGTAAAAACAATAGAATAAAAAGAGGATAAGTTATAAATGAAACAATCAGCGGATATCAGAAAAGCATTTTTGAATTTTTTTAATGAAAAAGGTTGCAAAATCGTCGCATCGGATTCTTTAGTTCCGTCGGGAGATAAATCTCTTTTGTTTACTTCCGCGGGAATGGTTCAATTTAAGAAACATTTCTTGGGACAGAGTAAAGATACTTTTACAAGAGCGACTACATCTCAGAAATGTTTTAGAACTTCCGATATCGACCAAGTAGGAGTAACCAACAGACATTTGACATTTTTTGAAATGTTGGGAAACTTTTCTTTCGGCGATTATTTTAAGAAAGAAGCCATAGCTTGGGCGTGGGACTTCCTTATAAACCATATGGAACTTCCAAAGGAAAAACTTTATATAACAATTTATAAAGACGACGACGAAGCAGGCGAAATGTGGAAAAAGTTTGTTCCGGAATCAAAAATTATAAAGATGGGAGACGAAACTAATTTTTGGACGATGGGACCTACCGGACCTTGCGGACCATGCTCTGAAATACTAATAGATTTAGGTGAAGATATGGGTTGTCATAAGCCTACTTGCGGACCGTGGTGTGATTGTAACAGATATCTTGAAATATGGAATCTTGTTTTTACACAGTTTGATAGGCAGGAAGACGGTTCTTTAAAACCGCTCGGAAGAAAAAATATTGATACAGGCATGGGGCTTGAAAGAATAGTTGCCGCAGCTAATGGTAAAAACAATGTTTTTGATACGGATTTATTTTTACCTTTAATGAATGCCGCTGCGGATTTATTAAAAGTTTCTTTTGAAAACAATATATCCAAATTAAGAATGATTGCGGACCATGCAAGGGCAATAACCTTTTTAATTTCCGACGGTATTCATCCTTCAAATGAGGGAAGAGGTTATGTTTTAAGAAGAATTTTAAGAAGAGCCGTTCGTCAGGGAAAAGTGTTCGGTATGAACGAACCTTTCTTGTACAAACTTGTTGACGTGGTTCATTCAATAATGAAGCCTGCATATCCGGAACTCACCGCCGCACTTGATAATATTAAGTCAATGACAAAAGTTGAAGAGGAAAAATTTCTTGAAACTTTAAATACGGGAACAGAACTTTTGAATAATATTATTTCCGAATATAAGTCCAAAAAAGTTTCAGTTTTGAAAGGAGAAGATGTATTTAAACTTTATGACACTTACGGTTTCCCGCACGAACTTACAAAGGAGATCGCTTCCGAGCAGGGATTGACTATTGATGAAAAAGGTTTTGAAACGGAAAAAATAAAAGCACAGGAAAAATCCAGAGGTGCATGGAGCGGCTCCGGCGAACAGGATATAACTTTTTATTCCGTTTTACAGAAAGAATACGGGGATACCAAATTTGAAGGATATACTCAGGCAAGCTCCGGCGTAAAAGTTCTTGCTGTTATTAAAGATAATAAAAAAGTTGATGTTTTGTCTTCGGGCGATAAAGGTGAAATTATTTTGTCGAATACTCCGTTTTACGGTGAATCGGGCGGACAGGTTGCCGATACAGGTACGATGTTTAATGAAAACGTAAATATGGAAGTTATCGACGTAGTTAAACCTATAGGACAACTTTTTATACATAAAGTTGTTGTTTCCAAAGGAGAAGTTAAATCCGGTGATTTTCTTACCGCCAACATAAATACGGATAACAGAAATCAAACCGCTCGCCATCATACTGCCACGCATTTGTTACAGAAGGTTTTAAGGGAAGTTCTTGGAAAACATGTGGCACAGGCAGGTTCTTTGGTATCTCCGGATATGTTAAGGTTTGATTTTAATCATTTCAATGCCGTAACAAAAGAAGAACTGTCAAATATAGAAAAACAGGTTAATATTGCAATAAGAAAAAATTATCCCGTTTCCATAAAAGAAATGTCTATTGAAGATGCCCGTAAAGAGGGTGCTATGGCATTGTTCGGTGAAAAATACGGTGATGTTGTAAGGACGGTTAAAGTGTTGGAAACCGAAGAAAAATATTTCTCTATGGAACTTTGCGGGGGAACGCATGTTTCAAAAACGGGTGACATAGGAATGTTTAAGATCGTTTCGGAAAGTTCCGTCGGTAGCGGAATAAGAAGAATTGAAGCCGTTTGCGGAAGTGCTTGCGAAAAGTATATTAATGATTTGGAAAGCAAAATAACCGATATTTCCGTACTTTTAAAAACATCCAAAAATTCCGTAGTTTCGGCAGTAGATAAAACTTTACAGAATATTAAAGATCTTGAAGCCGAAATTACTTCTTTAAAAAGTAAATTAATATCCGGTGAGATTGATGAATATATAAAATCCGCCAAAGATATAAACGGAATAAAAGTTGTATCTTTTGCGGTCAAAGATATAGATGTTAAATCTTTAAGAGAAATGGCGGATAAAGTAAGAGAAAAAATGCCGTCGTCGATAATACTTATTGCTTCGGAAATCGGCGAAAAGGTTTCTTTTGCCGTATCCGTCAGCAAAGATCTTGCAGAAAAAGGTTATGCCGCAGGTAAAATTGCAAAAAGTTTTGCTGCAAAGATTGACGGTTCTGGGGGAGGAAAACCCGAATTTGCTCAAGGCGGTGGCAAAACCCCCGACAATTTGAAACAAATACTGGAAGAATGGCAAACAAAAAGCGAAGCTTTTTGTAAATAGCTTCTCTGTTTTTCAGTTGTTTTTTGAATATTTATAAAGTACAATAATAAAATATTATTAAAAGTAAAATTTTTTTTACTTTTAAGTGATGCAGTAAAATACAACTTAATATTCTGTTTTTGGAATCCGAAAGGATATGCTTTTTGTAAAAAAAGGATAGTCAAACCAAAAACAAGCAGTAATAGGAATATTTAATTGAGACTAATTACCTCAATTTTTTATTCCGAGTGTTCTGTAGCACTATGTGCAAAAGAACCGCGGCTGTTTGTTTTGTGTCTTTCAAACTTCACAAGATAACTCAGCCGTTTTGTTTTGCCTACCAAAAATCATTCCTTTCAAGAAATTCAAAAAATATAAAACTAAAAAATAATTCATGAAAATACCTAAGATATCAGTGATAATTCCCGTATATAATACGGAAAAATATTTAGCACAATGTATGGATAGCATAATAGCACAGACATTTAAAGATTTTGAGTGTGTCTGTGTAAATGACGGTTCAACGGATAACTCGTTAAAAATCCTTGAAGAATATTCCAAAAAAGATAACAGAATTAAAATAATTTCTCAAGAAAATGCGGGACCTTCAAATGCAAAAAACGTTGGTATAAAAAATTCTAAATGCGATTATATAACATTTATAGATTCTGATGATTTTGTGTCAACCGATTATTTAGAAAAATTATATCTGCGTATTATTGATAAAGGTTATGATTTGGTTTATTGTAAACATAAATTATATTATAGTTTGGATAAAGCTTATAACATACAAAAAAACGAAAACAATCTTTCTGAACTTGTGAAAAAAATAAATTCTTCCGATGATAAAAATTTTATATTAAAAAATTTACTTTTCTTGGTTGAAAATGCAAGAAGTTCTTGTATGAAATTGTATAAAATAGATGTTATAAAAAACAACAATATCTTATTTTTTGAAGATATCTATGCTCAAAGTGATTATGTCTATAATATTTTATTTGCTATGTATTCTTTAAAAAATATTTCTTTTGTAGATGAAGAATTATATTATTACAGAAAACAGGTAAAAAGTATAACCGTAGATAAAGACAGAATGGCAATAAACGGTTTAAAATCTTTTATCGCTTTAACAAAAAGTTTACAAGAAAGAAATTTGTTACAGGATAATAAAATAATGCATAACTTTATTTTTAAAGGATTTATTCAAAGATTGGGCAAAAAGATATCTCCCAAACAGCAGGAAATGATTTTTTCTTTAATTTTAGAACATTTTGAATATTTAAAAAATATATTAAAAAAAGATTCCTTAATAAAATGTAAATTATATTTTTATTCCTTTCTTACAAAAACTTTTAAAACCAAAAGTTTAAATTTTTTCAGAATTATAAAAAACTTTATTTAGCATTATTGAATTTTTTTATTTGTTCATAAAAATTTTATTGAATTAATTATTTCTATATTTTTCCGAAGTTTGCCGGTTTGAGGTGTAAAAATATAGAAAATATTTTTTTGTTTTCGTTAATATTTTTTAAAAAATTTAACCATTTAGGGCTTTGAAATCGGCAAACTTCCGAAGGTATAGCAATGTTGTCCGGAATAGAATTTGAAATACTTACTTTTGAAGAATTAAAAACTTATTAAATAAAACCATCTATACAAACTTTAATAAATTAAAATATTAATGTATTTTTATAAATCTAAACTATTCTTGTTTAGTAGGAATTCTTCTATTCCAATTATTAATATACCATCATTGTTTCGCCATAAATTTATGTTGTCTTTTACTACAACTATCTTTTTAAAAGAATCTTCTATTTTGGTCAAAGAATTAGTTTCTTGCTTCATTTTTTCTTCATCCGGAATAGCAAAAGCAGATTGAATATAATATCTTTTACTGCCATGATTGCAAACAAAGTCAACTTCTAAATGTGTTCTTTCTGTTTTATCCTCTTTCTCAATTCTATGCTTTACTATTCCAACATCAACCGAATAACCTCTAATTAATAATTCATTATATATAACGTTTTCCATTATATGATTTGTTTCAATTTGCCTAAAATTTAATAGTGAGTTTCTTATTCCGGTATCAGTAAAGTAGTATTTGAAAGGTGTATTTATATATTTTTTACCTTTGATATCGTATCTTTTAGCTTTTTGTATTAAAAAAGCATTTTCTAAATATTCCAAATATTTACTAATGCTTTTATCCGTAATAGGTATATTTTTACTATTAAAAGTATTAGTTAATTTTTTGGGGTTAGTTAACGAACCTATGTTTGAAGATATTATTTCTATTAAAGTTTCTAAAATATCTTTGTTTTTTATTCTATTTCTTTCAATAACATCATTCAAATAAACATTTTGAGTTTGATAATTTAAATAATCTATCTTTTTAGTTATATCTTTTTGAAGAGCAACCAATGGCAAACCGCCATACATACAATAATCATCAAAAACTTTCTTATTGTTTGGTTCTTGTGTTGATGAAAATTCAGCAAAACTTAACGGATAAATTCTTATTTCATCGCCTCTGCCTCTAAATTCGGTAATTACATCCGATGAAAGAAACTTTGAATTACTACCGGTTACATAAATATCAACATTTCGTATTCTTAATAGACCATTTAATAAAAATTCAAATCTGTCTACTAATTGAATTTCATCTAAAAGTATGTAATATCTCTTGCTATCCTTTATTTTGTCTTTTATAAATTTACTTAAGGTTTTAGGATTTAGTAATTCATCTTCAACATCATCTAATGCTATGGTAATTATATGGTCTTTTTCAACTCCTGTTTCTAAAAGGTATTTTACAAATATTTCATTTAGCAAATAAGATTTTCCGCATCTTCTAATACCTGTAATGATTTTGATTAAGCCATTATGTTGGCTATCTATTAACTTTTTTAAATAAGAATCCCTTTTTATTTCAATTTCTTCCATTTTGACCTCCATTCCGCAAAAGTGGTAAAACTACCGGTTTTGCGGAATATATTATAGCTCTATTTTAAAATATATTCAAGTCTTTACTTCACAAAAGTTTAGAGTTAAATTTTTTAGAACTTACAAATTGCTTCACTTTTATATTCTGAAGTTTGCCGGTTTATTGAACAAAAAAAGACATCAAAAAAGTGATTTTCACAACGTCTTTGTGAAAACAAAAAGGCAGAATTGCCGCTATGTCGCAATCCTGCCTCATCGGAATGATGCTATGTTTCATCCCAATTCAATTTTAGAATTTTAAAATAATTATATTATTTTGGTAAATATTGACCTTCTCCATGATTATAATATTTTGCTCCTGTAGTGATAGTGTAGTTTAATTGCAATCTTTCTCCGATCCCATTACGCATATCTTCAGGCTTTAATAAATAATTATTAAACTCATATTTCAGATCAGCCATAGTATGCAAATCCATAAGAGTAAAATATTTATTTCCTCTTATATCTATTCCAAGCACTTCGTCATAACTTGTATATCCCCAAGAAGTACCTCTTTTATAAAAACAACCGTTTTCAGAAAAATAAGCTTTTTGTGCTGAAAGAATTGTGCCTAATGTTGCATAAGCTTCCGACCATTTTGCCTTATCGACGTATCCCCTGTAAATCGGTACTGAAATTACCGATAGAATGATAACGATTGCTATCGTTATTACCAATTCTACCAATGTGAAACCGTGGATTTTTTTACTGCACTTTTTGTTTTTCATTTTGATTCCTCCAAAATTTAGATTTATTTTCTGGAGTAACCGAAAAGATTTTTTTGGAAAGATTGAATATAAAACAATAACGGCTGTTTTATACTGTGAAAAAGAAGCCCCACAAATACAAAACAGCCGTGGTTTCCGAATGTGCACAGCAAATCCGGAAACACTCGATACATACTACTCAGGGGATCAGCCCGAATAATATGTATCTATAAAAACGATCTGTTTTTGGTCTTCTTTTTCTTTTGCTTTCACAAAAGGGTGTCCTTTCGGACTCCAAAAACATCATGATTAAGTTGTTATTTTACTTCCTTACTACTCTTCTATTATAATCTAAAATTTTCTTGATGTCAAGAAAATGTAGGAGTTCAAACACATATTGAACTTTTTGTTGTCTTCCGAAAATTTTTATGCTATAATAATAACCGAAATTATAATTGAAGCGTAATAAACAAGAGTAATAAAAATAATGAAAACAATTAAAATTTTCGATACCACATTAAGGGACGGCAGTCAGGGAGCAGGGATATCTTTTTCCGTTGAGGATAAAATAAAAATTGCCCAAGCTCTCGACGAGTTCGGCATTTCTTATATTGAGGGCGGCTGGCCCGGATCAAATCCAAAAGATGAAGAATTTTTTAAATTGATAAAGAACAAATTGAAAAATTCCAAAATAGTTGCTTTCGGTTCCACCAGAAAGAAAAATTGTTCTGTTAAAGACGATGAAAGTTTGAAAAAGATAGTTTCTTCAGGTGCAAAAACGGCGACTATTTTCGGGAAATCGTGGGACTTGCATGTTAAGTGTGCTTTAAAAACAACAAATTCTGAAAATTTAAAAATGATTTCCGATACGATATCGTTTTTAAAATCAAAAAAACTTGAAGTTATTTACGATGCGGAACATTATTTTGACGGGTATATCCACAACAAGAAATATGCTCTTCAGACGATAAAAGCGGCAATAGATGCAGGTGCGGATTATGTTTGTTTGTGTGAGACCAACGGCGGAGTACTTCCTTCATACATTGATAAAATAGTTAAGGAAACAAGAACGGAATTTCCGGAAACAAAATTCGGTATTCATGCACATAACGACTGTGATTGTGCCGTGGCAAATTCCATAATTGCCGTCCAGGCAGGTTGCCAAATGGTGCAGGGAACAATCAACGGTATAGGAGAACGTTGCGGAAATGCAAACCTTTGTTCCATAATTCCGTCATTACAGCTGAAAGGAAAATATCACTGTGTGCCCGTCAGAAATTTAAAAAATATTACTGCTCTTTCCAGATATATTGATGAAATTGCAAACCTTATTCCCGACGACAGTCAACCTTATGTCGGTAGAAGTGCTTTTGCACATAAGGCAGGAATTCATGTTTCCGCTATCGAGAAAAATCCCGAAACTTACGAACATATCAATCCGAAACATATCGGCAATAAAAGGTCTGTTTTGGTAAGTGATTTATCCGGTAAGAGCAGTATTTTGTCAAAAGCCGACGAGCTTGCCATTAACTTAAAAAAAGATTCCGGCGATTTAAGCAGGATAATAAAAGCCGTTAAAGAAAAAGAAAATGACGGCTATCAATACGAAAATGCCGACGGTTCGTTATTTATTCTCACTCGGAAGATAGAGAACAGATATAAAGATTTTTTTATTTTGAAAAGTTACAGAGTCAGCGTTGAAAAAACTTCCGACGGTTCGATAGTTTCAGAAGCTACCGTAAAACTTGATGTCAACGGTAAAGAAGAACATACCGTTTCTGAGGGGGAAGGTCCTGTTAATGCACTTGATAACTGTTTAAGAAAAGCTTTAATAAAATTCTATCCCGAAATAAAAAATGTTTTACTTACCGATTTTAAAGTTCGTGTAATAAACTCCGATGCAAACACTGCCGCAAAAGTAAGAGTGCTTATCGAAACCAAAGATAAAAAACAGAGTTGGGGAACGATAGGCGTAAGCGAAAATATTATTGATGCCTGCTGGCAGGCTCTTTCCGATTCGGTGGAATACAAATTATTGAAAAATAATTTATAGTTTTTTTGTTGATTATAACAATCAGGTAAAAGAAAAATCTTTTGCCTGATTTTTCTGTTGACAAAATTATATTTTTATGCTAAAATGTTAGTCTAATAAAACTTTTAAAGAAGTATCTAAAAAGTTTTTGTTTGGCTAATTTAGATTTTGGCAGTGCAGTATGTACGTTTTAAAACAATTTTTACTTTATTTATTAACATTCTCGTTTTTAGTAATAACATTGATACCGCAAAATGTTACCGCAGCAGATATTATTGATACTTTTCAGGATTTACTGCAGAAAAAAACCTCAACATTAAACGTTATTGACAGTTTGCCGGAACAAAACGGAAGAGTTTTTGAAACAAATATCGATCGAAATGAAATTCCGAACGTTATATTGGTTTATGATGTCCACTGTCAGCCCGCCGTTCAAAAAAATATATATTCGGTAATTAACTATTTTAGTTCTGCCTTTGATATAGATAAAATTTTTATTGAAGGGTCTCCCGAAGGGAAATTAAATCTTTCCGGTATCAAAAATATTTCTTCGGATAAAAACGTAAAAGAACAAATTTTCAAGAATATGTTTGACAAAGGTTTGCTCAGCGGAACGGAACTTTATTGTTATTTGTCAAACAAAGATAATCTCTACGGACTGGAAGATTACGGTTTGTACGTTAAAGCCGCAAAACAATACGCGGAACTTTTAAAACATCAAAAAAAATTCTCCAAAATCATAAGTAAAACCGAAGATAAACTGAAATATACAAAATCTTACATATATAATAAAGATATGCAGTTTTTCGATGATATGTTTTTCGGAGAACAAAATATAAATGGAGAAACATTTAATAAAATATTTTCTTTTGTGCAGACAAAAGGCATAAATTTACTTGAAGATTATCCGTATACTTATAAATATTTAAAAATAAAAGCATATGATGCGGAAAGAAACGAAAAATCTTATATAAAAGATTTTAAAAATTTATTGAATATTGCACGGATAAAACTTCCTGCGTCAATATATGTAAAATTTTTGGACAAATTTAAAGAAAATAATAATAACGGTATTGAACAAAATATTGTATATTTATATAACAGTACCAAACAATTTCTTTCCGATAAACAACTGCAGGAGTTTAACTATATTGAAAAATTACAGGAAAAACTTTCTCTGTTGAAAGGCTTTAATGTCAAAAATTTTTTAAAGGAAAAAGATGCTCTGTACAATAATCTTTCGGGGAAAATATTCAAAACCGATTTTACCAAAGATATAATTAGTTTTACCGAATATTTAAATCTTTTGAAGAAATATGTATCATTAAAAGCGGACAGCGATAATTTTAAAACTTTGTTCGACAATATACAAAATATTCAAACAATCTTGTCTAAAAAATCTCTTGTTTCAAATGAGCGGGATATAACGGATATTCTTAATAATAAAGAACTTAAATCTTATTACGAAAATAATCTTACAAGAAATAAAATTTTTGTAAAAAATATTGCCGACAATGCAAAAAAAGGAACCGTCAATATTGCGGTTATCGGCGGGTTCCATAAAGAAATTGAAAATCTGTTTACGGAAAATAATATTAAATATATTTCCGTTTTACCGAATACTTATGATGCTGCGGATTACAAAACGTACAATAAAGTAATAACTAATTTTGCACATTTTTATAATGCTTTGGCGGATACATCTCTTGCGGCACTGATAAGCGAACAGGGATTGAACGAAGAAAATTTAAAAATAAGAGAATTTTTGATTGATTGGATACAGGAATTAAAAAATGCGGGACTTAAAGACAGAGAAATAATTTTGGCCGTAAATTCATGGGCAAAAACTTATATCAGAACGCAAATAAAAAAACCTGAAGAAAGTTCCGACGAAGAAGAAATTACGGAAGAAATAGAAGAAGTAAACGAAGAAATAATCGTTGAAGTAAGTGAAGAGGTAGAAGAGGTAAAAGAAGTAAAAGAAGAACCGGATGTTACAAATTTCGTTCTTAAACAAAATAAGTTTAGCGTAAAAGGTTGGCTGTTAAAAATAGGTGATTTCTTTAAAAACTTTAAGAGTATCTTTGCGTTTAAATACGTAAAAGAAGAAGGCGACAGAGACATAGATCTTGACCAAAAAGATATAAAGAAAATCGAAAAGAATATCAGGCATTTTCCTATTATGCAGATTATGCTTGCAGCGGAACTTTTCGAATCTTTTGCGATGGTATTTATGCAATCGAGCGGATTTACTCTGCCGTTTATATCTTCGGTTATCGCCATTCTTCCAATAGTTTCTTTTGTTATTTCCGGATTGGGAACGGTATCCGGAGACAAGATACCGAAAAAATTATTGATAGCGGTTTCTTTGATAATTCATACTATCGGTACGGTATCTTTTGCTTTGGCAGGCTTTACGGGATTCCCGATACTGCTTATAGTTGCTCAGGTATTCCCGACTATAGGTGTGGCAGCTTTAGGTTTAACGTTAAAACCGTTCTTGTATGAACAGTTAGAATCTTTGGGCAAGGAAAAAGATTTTGCACAAATTTACGGAACCAATCGTTCGTTATTCTGGTTTATAATGTCGATATCTTCTTTGATGGGTTCGGCGTTAGCCGCAATAGTCGGCCAGACTGCAGTTGTCGGTATAGCGGCAATTCCCGATATAATTATAAGTTCGTTGACGGTTATAACATTCTTATCTACAAGGAATTTGAAATTTAATGATAGGGCTTCGAAAATTGTCGAAAAAGATAAGGCTAAAAAAGAAGTTAAACAGAAAAAAACTTTGAAACAGAGAACACAAGAGTTCTTTGCTCCGGTAACGGAATTAACGAAAAACAAAAAGGCATTCTCTTATGCGGCAATAAATGTTATAGTCAACAATATTTTTATTGTCGTATTAAGTTTCTTCTTCCAGCCGTCGCTTGAAGCTACCGGACTTAACATAGGCTTTTTCGGGGCGATATATTTTGCCGCCGATATGATGCACAGTATATCGGCAAATCTGTTTAGTAACGTAAGGTTTGTTGTCGAACAAAAGATAGTAAGAAATGTTATTTTTGCCGCTTTGGCCGCACTGTTTGCATTATTTGTCGTTACGGGACATCCCGTAGCACTTATACTCATATTTATAGCCATAAACTTCTGGCAGGGCGTAGCCGAACTGTCTGAGGATACTGCCGTTTACGAAACGTTGAGTTCCGATAATCAGGTACGTTGGAATGCGTTTAGAACAATGTTCGGAACAATAATAGGTTTTGTTTCGCAGATGGCCATAACAGGGTTGTTGTTGTTCAACATACCTAATAATTTAATAATTGCAGGCTCTTTGGTTGTATTGACAACGGGATCGTTTATCATATCGCAAATTTTTGACGGGAAAAACAATAAACAAAATAAAGAAAACGAAGATCGTATTGAAAATATTCCTTTCGAAGTAAACATCAACGGTATGCGTGATTTACTTGCCGCGGCATAAAACATTTTCACTTTACATCTGCTGTTTGTTATGCTAAAAAATTGCAAAGCAATTTTTTATATTGTATAATATCCGAGTTATGGAAGAACGTTTTAATTTTAATTTAATACTAAACAGTTTTATAATACTTATTCCCGTAAATCTTTTTATATTGGCAGCGATGACCGTTTACAGGTTTGTATTTTTCTTGTTTTTTGTCGATTGGTCAACGGTTTTTTCAATGAAACTGTATGTTTTGAAGGCTTTTTGGATGGGGTGTCGATTTGATTTGTCGATACTTGCTTACGTAAATGCTCCGATAACATTGTTGTTTTTGTTGTGTTTTATTTTGCGGAGCGAATTTATTTTTAAATTTATCATTTCATTTGTTAAATATTATTATTCGTTAATCTTTCCTCTAATATTTTTCCTTTTCTTTGTAGACTCGGGGTTTTATACGTATTTTAAAGATCATTACAATTTGATGATTTTCGGATTATTTGAAGACGATACTTTGGCACTTATTAAGACAATGATTGTTGATTACAGGGTTTGGTTTGGAGTGATAACATTTTTATTTTTATCTTTTGTTATAATAAAGTTTGTTTTGTTTACCGTTAAAACATTGCGAAATAACGAAAGAATTGTAAATACACTTTACTGGGCAAAATCAAAAAAGTTTTTTGTAATGCTTATCATAACGGCATTGAACTTTATTGCCGCGAGAGGTTCTTTTTCAATGTTTCCGCTGGGGCTTTTCTATTCGCAAATTGCTCCCGATCAGTTTATCAACAAACTTTGTGTCAATCCTATACATCCTTTGGCGGATACCGTATATTTGAAAATTAAAAATTTAAATAATAACATAGATTTAAAAGAAAGTTTGAAATACAATGACGCAAATATCCTTGACGATTTAAAAATTATTCCGGCATACAAAAATGCCGATTCTTTAAGTGATATTTACAATAAAACGACGGCGGAAAACAAATTATTGGACAAGAATAAACCGAACGTAATTTTAATAGTTATGGAAGGCTTTGGCGAAGTTCCTGTTTTAAATAACAATCCCAAATTTGACGTGCTTGGTGAACTGAAAGAACATTTTGATAAAGATATTGTTTTTTATAATTTCCTTGCGGCGGGCTTTATTACCATACATGCAATAGAATCAATATCTTTGAATATTCCGCAAAGACCTTTTGTTAATCAAATCACGCAGAGCCAATCGGCATATAAATTGTTCAAATCTTCAATGGTTCTTCCCTATAAAAATGCAGGTTATCGTACGTCGGCACTTTACGGCGGCAGTATGACATGGCGTGACTTGGAAGGTTTTTTTAAAGCACAAGGGTTTGACGATATACTCGGAGAAGGCAACATTAAAGCGGATGCAAAAGACAGACACTCATGGGGAATTAATGACGACAAATTGTTTGAGCTTGTAAGAAAACAATTGTTTGACGAAAATATAAAAGAACCGAAATTTATTTTTGCACTGACTACACAGACTCATCCTCCTTACAAGATTGCTTCGGAATACGAAGCTCTCCCGTTGGAAATTCCCGCAAATATAGCAAAAATGATGTCGCTGAAAGACTTACATAACGAAAATTTGTTTAAGGTTTATCAATCGACAAACAGGGAATTGGCAAAATTTATTTCCGATATCAAACATTCCAAATTTGCCGATAATACAATTATTGCCGTTACCGGCGACCACAACTTAAGAGAACTTTCAAATGTTACTCCGGAAGAATATTTTGTAAGATATGCCGTTCCTTTTTATTTGTATATACCGGAAAAACTTAAGGGAATTTTAAATACGCATGAAAGGAGTTCCATAGTTATCAATAATAATGATATTGACAAAAATTCCAAAAATAAAAAAGATATTCGCTTGCTCAGATTGCCGGTAAAAGAAAATAAAAAATTTGCGGATTTTTCCGTTTTCGGTTCGCAAACGGATATTATGCCGACGTTGTACGGTTTGTCTTTATCGTCCGCCGATTATGTTTCCTTGGGAAATAATTTGTTTACTACGCACGGCAATGTTGCTTTTAATGTTGACGGGTTGGTGCTTAAAGATAATATAGCAATAAAATATAATTTTGTTGACGACACGTTTATATCATTTATTTTTGATAACAAAAGCAAGAAACTTACACGTGTTGCAGAAACTGAAGAACACGCTAAATTACGTAATTATTATAAGGCGGTGATGGTCCTTACGGATAAGGTCGTAAACGATCGTTAAAAACGGGAAAGAGATAAAACAAAAAAACAGGAGATTTCCAATGGAAGATTTAAAAAAAGTTGACAATGAAGTAGCTTCAATCATTGAAGAAGAACATCAAAGACAGGAGCTTAACATTGAGCTTATTGCGTCCGAAAATCATACATCAAAGGCGGTTATGCAGGCTCAAGGTTCCGTTCTTACAAACAAATATGCCGAAGGTTATCCCGGAAGAAGATATTACGGCGGTTGTGAGTTCGTCGATAAAATAGAAACTTTGGCAATTGAAAGAGCAAAAAAACTTTTCGGATGCCAATTTGTAAATGTTCAGCCTCATTCCGGTGCACAGGCAAATATGGCTGTATTTTTGGCACTTCTTCAGCCGGGCGATACCGTAATGGGTATGAGCTTAGACCACGGCGGACATCTTTCCCACGGGCATGCAATGAATTTTTCGGGGAAATATTTTAAAATTGTTCCCTATACCGTAAATAAAGATACCGAACTTATCGACTACGATTTAATGGAAAAACTTGCACGGGAAAACAAGCCTAAACTTATTGTTACCGGTGCCAGTGCATATTCAAGAGTTTGGGATTGGGCAAGAATCAGAAAAATTGCAGATTCCGTCGGAGCTTTATTTATGGCAGATATTGCTCACTATGCCGGGCTTATTGCCGCAGGGATATATCCTTCTCCGATACCTTTTGCGGATGTTGTTACTACCACAACACATAAAACTTTAAGAGGACCGAGAGGCGGAATAATAATGACAAACAGAGAAGATTTAGCAAAGAAAATCAACTCTGCGGTTTTCCCGGGAGTTCAGGGCGGACCGTTAATGCACGTTATTGCAGGTAAAGCCGTAGCGTTTAAAGAAGCTCTTGAGCCTTCTTTCAAAGAATATCAGAAACAGGTTGCCGCAAACGCGAAAGTTTTTGCAAAAGTTTTGGCTGAAAGCGGCTTGAGAATCGTTTCCGGTGGTACGGACAGCCATATGTTCTTGGTGGATTTAAGACCGTTGAACGTTTCCGGTAAGGATGCACAAATTAATTTGGAAAAAGCAGGTATTACGGCTAACAAAAATACAATTCCTTACGATCCCGCAAAGCCGATGATTGCTTCCGGTATCAGAATAGGAACACCTGCAATTACTACCAGAGGAATGAAAGAACCGGAAGTTACAAAAATTGCAAATTGGATAGTTAAAGTATTGAAGAACATTAACGATGAAAATGTTGTTTCTGAAGTAAGAAAAGATGTAACGGCACTTTGTAAACAATTCCCGGTTTATTAATTGCAACGTTAAAATATTCCGAATATTATAAAAACAGCAAATTTTTAATTTATGAATTTGCTGTTTTTTTCTTGTTATTTTTATGCAATAAATGATATAATAATAAAGTTATTATAAATATTAAAATACAGAGGAAATAAAATGAACTTTCAAGAAATTATTATGAGGTTGCATAAGTATTGGTCTAAAGAAGGTTGTTTAATATGGCAACCTTACGATTTAGAAAAAGGAGCCGGAACATTTAACCCCGCAACATTTTTAAGATGTTTGGGACCTAACCCGTGGAAAGTTGCTTATGTCGAACCTTCAAGAAGACCTACCGACGGAAGATACGGAGAAAATCCTAACAGATTACAACATTATTATCAGTTTCAGGTAATATTGAAACCTGCTCCCGAAAACGTTCAGCAACTTTATTTGAACAGTTTAAAAGCGATAGGACTTGATCCGAAAGAACACGATATAAGATTTGTTGAAGATGATTGGGAATCTCCTACGCTCGGTGCATGGGGGCTCGGTTGGGAAGTTTGGATAGACGGTATGGAAGCAACACAGTTTACATATTTCCAACAGGTTGGCGGTATAGAATTAAATCCTATCTCCGCAGAAATTACTTACGGTCTTGAAAGACTGGCAATGTATTCCCAGAAGAAAGATTCCGTATATGATTTAATGTGGACAGATGATGTCACTTACGGTGATGTTCATTTGGAAGATGAAAGACAGTGGTCTAAATATAATTTTGAAACGGCAGATACGAAAATGTTATTGCAGCATTTTAATGATTGGGAAGCCGAAGCTAAAAAGCTCGTCGAGCAGGGGCTTGTCCTTCCCGCTTATGATGCTGTTATGAAATGTTCACATTTATTTAATTTACTTGATGCAAGAAGTGCAATTTCCGTTTCCGAAAGAGTAAGTTATGTTTTAAGAGTAAGAACTTTGGCAAAACTGGTGGCGGAAGGGTATATGAAACAGTTTGGAAGAGTGGAAGATTAGAAGAATAGAAGAATGGAAGAAAAGAGGAAAACTAAATAATAACAAAATTTGCAAAGCAAATTTTACAACTTAGCTTCCAATCCTCCAATCTTCAAATCATCTAATCTTCAAAAAATATAAAATATTTTTTTGAAAAATAAGAGGAATAAAAAATGGTTAAAAATGTTTTACTTGAAATAGGGACTGAAGAAATACCGGCTTCATACATTGCACCTGCACTTGAGCAGATGCAAAAGTTTGCAAATGATATGTTAACCGAAAAAATGGTAAGTTTTTGTGAAATAAAAACATTTGCTACCCCGAGAAGACTTGTTTTAACAATAGCCGATGTTGAAGAAAAAAGTAAAGATTCCGTTCAGGAATTTAACGGACCATCGGTAAAAGCAGGCAAAGATGCTAACGGTAACTGGACACAGGCAATACTCGGCTTTTCAAATAAACATCAGGTAAAACCGGAACAACTTGTTATAAAAGATACTCCGAAAGGACAATATTATACTTACTCAAAAGAAATTAAAGGTGAAAAAGTAACAAACATTTTAGCCGAAATTTTTCCTGCAATTATTCAGAAAATATATTTCCCTAAAACTATGGTATGGGAAAGTTCCTGCTTGAAATTTGCAAGACCCGTAAGAACGATAGTTGCACTTTACGGCGATAAAATAATAAAATTTTCACTTGCCGACGGCAAAATAAAATCTTCAAATAAAACCATCGGTCTTCACACATTAACTACAAAACCTATAGTTATAGAATCTGCTGATGTTTACAAAGAAACTCTTCAGAATAACTGTGTTCTTGTTGATCAACAGGAAAGAAAGCAGAGAATTATTTCTTCCATAAACGAAGTTGCCGACAGTATTTCCGCTAAAGCAATATTGGACGAAAGTTTAGTTGATGAGGTTAATAATCTTGTAGAATATCCTACGGCGGTATTGTGTAAATTTAACGAAAAATATTTAAAACTTCCTCCTGAAGTTCTTATTACATGTCTTAAAAAACAACAGAAATGTTTTGCCGTAAAAGATTCTGTTGGTAAATTAACGAATTATTTCATTAATGTCAGGAACGGTAAATCCGATAATTTGGATATTGTCAGAGCAGGTTATGAAAAAGTTGTTGTTGCAAGACTTGAAGATTCAGTCTTTTTCTATGACAACGATATAAAGAAACCGTTCGAACAATCGGTTGAAAGATTAAAAGGGCTTATATTCCAAAAAGAAATAGGTACCGTTTATGAAAAACTTACAAGAATAAAAACGGTTGCAAATTTTATAAATGAAGAAAATAAGTTAAATATAAATAGAGAAACATTAACAAGAGTTATAGATTTATCTAAGACGGATTTGGTTAGCGAAATGGTTTTTGAATATCCGGAACTTCAGGGAATAATGGGAAGAATTTATTCTAAAGTTGCAGGGGAAAGTGATGATATATCAAAAGCCATAGAACAACATTATTGGCCGTTATCTGCTTCGGGAACGTTGCCTGAAAATATTTTGTCGGCAGTTGTATCTTTGGCAGATAAGATAGATACTGTTGCGGCAGACTTTGCGATAGGGCTTGAGCCGTCAGGTTCGGCAGACCCTTACGGGCTCAGAAGAATGGCAATAGGTATCGTTAGAATGATAAGAGAGTTTTTACCTGAAACGGATTTTGAAAAAATTATTGATACGGCATTAAATTCGTTGCCTGAAAAAATTAAAGAAAAAGATACTTTTGCTACGGCAAAACAGAGACTTGTAAAATTCTTTTGGAGCAGAATAGAAAATATTTATGAAAATGAAGGATATAAATTCGACGAAGTTAAAGCCGTAATTATTCCTTCGCAAAAATTGGGTTTAAAAGTTTTGGGCGATATAAAGAAGAAACTTGATGCATTACAAAATTTAAGGAAAGAAAATTCTTTTGAATCCATAACAACAATATTCAAAAGAGCAAGTAATATTTTAAATCAGGCAAAGAAACAGAAACTAAATATTTTCGATGTTGTTAAAACGGATTTGTTAAAAGAAGAGCCCGAACAAAATTTATATAACAAATATGTTGTTATAGATAAACAATTGGAAGAATTACTCTCCAAAAAAGATTATGTAAATGCAATAAATAAACTTAACGATATAAAACCGTCTTTGGATAATTTCTTTGAAAAAGTTATGGTTATGTGTGAAGACGAGAATATAAAAATTAACAGAATTTCTTTAATAAATTATATTACCGAAAAGTTTAACTCTTTTGTAAATCTTTCATCATTACAATAAATATGACAAATTTTTTAAAATCAAATTTGTTTTTCTTAATATTATTGACGGCGGTTCTTTTCTGCCTGTACGGTAAAACCTTAAATTTCGGGTTCACCTACGGGGATGATACGAGTTTAATTTTGGAAAAAGCAGAGCTGTTGTCGGATATAAGGAACGCACCTGTACTGTTTACCACTTCGTGCTACTATTCAAAAAATTTCACGTATTACAGACCGTTATTAAACCTGTCGTTTATGGCTGAAACTTTAGTTTTTGGCATAAATACTCACATTTACCACGCAACAAATATTATCCTGTTTATTTTGTCGTTATATTTGATGTATTTGTTCTCGGCAAAAATCCTAAAAGCCCGACTTAACGATACAACAAATACCGTGCTGAAATGTTTGTTTTTGCTGACGGCGGTTCATCCGCTGTTTACATCTGCCGTTGCTTGGATACCTGCAAGAAACGATACTCTCCTTGCCGTATTCATGTATGCTTCATTTATATTTTTTGTCGCTTGGCTGGAAAATAAAAAAACAAAAAATTTAATTTTATACTTTCTGTTTTTTGTGTCGGCACTGTTTACAAAAGAATCTTCAATACTTACGGTATTTCTGTACGCTTTACTTGTTTGGTGTTTTAACTACAAAATTACAAAGAGAGAAATAACAACAAACATTTTAATATTTGTCCCGATAACCGTAATTTATTTGTACTTAAGGCATCTTGCCGTTGCGGGCGGGAATTTATTTTCTTATGTAACGAATTTCGGTGAAGTTTGCAAAAATATGATTGCCGGTTCTGCAATATATTTGTACCAGTTTATCGTGCCTGATATTCATGTGATGTTGTACGATGTTAAATTCGGCATAATTCATTTCGTTATTTTATCGTGTATATTTCTTTTTGTATGTTTTGGAATATATAAGAATTTTATTAATAAGAAAATATTTTTCTGGTGTATTTCTTTATTTGTACTTCTTGTTTTTCCTACGTGTTTTTTGGATGACTATATTATTTTGAATCATCGTCTTGTAACCGTAATTCCCGCCATAATAATTCCGCTTGCGTTGATGGTTGAAAATATACATGCTTTAAAACGTGCAAAATTTTTTACGGTTTTTGTGTTCGTTTTTTTCTTTATTAATTTTTCGGGTATATCATTTTCGTTTACCGATAATTTCAGAGACAAAAATATTTATTGGTATCAATCTTATGTAGATGCACCGAATTGCCACGCTACATGTTATTGGATGGGACGCTTATTTTTTGAAAACGGAGATTTTGATAAGGCAAGGAAGTTCTTAATTAAAGCAAACGATTTAAAAATGATATATCTTTCGGACCTGGCATTAATTTATTATTTTGAAGGCGACCTTAATAAGGCGGAAGAACTGTATAAACAGTCTGTAATTATGAATATAAATAAAGCTCAGTGTTACAGAAATTTAAGTACAATATATTATCGAAGTAAAGATTTTGATAAAGCCTTAAAGTATGCCGAAATGGCAATAAACGAAGAGCCTCTTGAGGCGGAATACGTGAAATATTATCAAGCGTTATTAAATGAACAAAATAAAAATATTTAATCGTCCCACAATTTTAGTACTGATAATATATGTATATTTTATTATTTTAGCTGATATTTTCGGTGCGTTTTTACCTGAAAATAACAGCTTTTTGTTTTACAACACTAAGCTGAAACAAGTTTCTCTTACCGGTAAAATAATAACAGAACCTTTACATAAAAACAGAAATCAGCAATTCGTTTTGGAAGTGTTTGATATTAACGGTCAAAAAATCAACAAAGAAAAAACTCTCGTCTATGCAGGTAAGGCTTATAATATGGAGTACGGAGATATTGTCTGTCTTACGGGCAGGCTTGCAGTTCCGGAAAAACCGGTTTTTCCGTATATCTTTGACTATAATTTATATCTGCAAAGAGAAAATATATATACGACATTTTATCAATACGGTTTTGAATTTATCGAAAAAAAGCCCGACAAAATAAAACAATTTTCCTTAAAAATAAGAAATAATATCGAAAATAAAATCGATGAATATTTTATAGCACCTTATTCTTCAATTTTAAAGTCCATGATTGTCGGTGATAAGGCGGCACTTGATAAAGATACAAAAAATGATTTTGTCAATTCGGGACTTATACATATACTTGTTATAAGCGGCTTACATATAGGTTTCTGTGCGGCGATATTTTTGTTTGTATTTAAAATACTCGGATTTAAGCTGAAATATGTTTATCTTTTAACTATTCCTACACTTTTCTTTTATACGCTTATGACGGGTGCAAACCCGCCGGCAGTGCGTGCATCAATAATGGCATCCTGCGTGCTGATATCTTTTATGCTGGACAGAGAACCTCTTATTTATAATGCATTGGCTCTTTCGGCACTGATAATTTTAATAATCAATCCGCAGAGCCTTTTTACGGCAAGTTTTCAACTTTCGTTTTTTGCTACGTTCGGGATAGTATATTTGTATCCGAAATTCAAATTCGCTTTCGGTTTTATAAAGAACAAATTTTTGGCTTCGGCTTGGGACGTGTGTTGCGTAACTCTTTCAGCACAGTTTGCTCTTATTCCCATACTGATTTATTATTTCGGCAAAATTTCCGTTGTTTCGTTCCTGTTAAACCTTATAATTGTGCCTCTTGTTCCCGTAATAATAACGCTCTCATTAGTTTTTTATGTCGCTTCTTTTTTGTCTTCGTATGCGGCATTTGCTACGGCATTTATTTTGACGTATGTTTTAAAGTTCATTCTGTATCTTATAAGTTTTTCGGCCAAAATTTCTTTTGCGGTCGTATATACGGCAGTACCCGGTTTGGCGGCGATGATTTTTTATTATATTGCTTTTTATGTTATGCTTGAGTACGGTAAAAGTAAAAAACTTTTGATAAGTATTTTTGTGATTGCCTGCTTTTTCTGTATAAATCCTTTTAAAGAAGTTAATTTTGTCAGGAATTTTATCGGACAAAAAAATATAACAACGCATATAAAAGCCGGTGATAAAAATTTTGTTTTCTTTAACAAGATTAAAGAAGACCGATTTTATTTCAATAATCTTGAACAATATCTTCTTGCACAGGGAATATTTAAGTTGGATCTTTTACGGACAAATCATAAAAGTCCCGTAAGTTTTAATAAAGTGAAAATTGTACATCAAAACAAATTAACATCTTAATAAAAATTTGCGGTATAAAAATTTTTTTTGTATAATCATAAAACTATTTTTTATAAATAAATTTTCTTTATAGGAGTTTTATTATGGCACAGAAATGTAATTGTAAATGTGCGATTTCCGAATTGCACAAGGAAAGATTGAACTTTCAACCGGTATTACCGGACGTTTTGAAAAAAGGTATTGCAAATGTTAAACCCGTTTTGGGTAAAGCGACAAAGTCCGTCGCTGACTTTGATAAGATAAAAGCTATTTTCGAAAAAACCTACGGTATGCCCGTAGTAAGTTTTCAGGCAGGCAAAAATGCCGTAGTTGCGAAAAAAGCAATTAAGGTCGGCGTTGTTCTTTCCGGCGGACAGGCTCCCGGCGGACATAATGTTATATTCGGTCTTTTGGACGGATTAAAAAAAGCCAATCCCAAGAATAAATTGATAGGTTTCTTAGGCGGACCTTCGGGAATATTGGATAACAAAACAATGGAAATAACCGATAAAGTTATTGCCAACTACAAAAATACCGGCGGGTTCGATTTGATACAGTCCGGAAGAACAAAAATCGAAACGCCCGAACAGTTCGCACAGGCAAAAGAAACGATATTGAAAAATAAAATGGATGCTCTTGTATTTATCGGCGGAGATGATTCCAATACCAACGCCGCACTTTTGGCGGAATATTTGAAAAAAGAAGATACCGGAGTTTGTGTAATAGGTGTTCCTAAAACTATCGACGGTGATTTGAAAAACGAACATATTGAAGCTTCTTTCGGATTTGATACGGCAACAAAAATTTATGCCGAACTTGTAGGAAATATCTGCAGGGATGTAAATTCCGCAAGAAAATATTGGCACTTTATCAGACTTATGGGAAGAAGTGCTTCTCACATTACTTTGGAAGTAGGCTTTAAAGTTCAGCCTAATGTTGTATTGATAGGCGAAGAAGTTTTAGCCAAGAAAATGACCTTGGGACAGATTGTTGACGATTTGGCAAAGCTCGTCGTAAAAAGATCCGAAATGGGCAAAAACTACGGCGTGGTTTTGGTTCCGGAAGGATTGATTGAATTTATTCCTGAAATGAAAGCTCTCATTGCAGAATTGAACGATTTGCTTGCTGAAAATGAAGCTCAGGTTGCAAAATTAAATACCGTTGACGAAAAAATTTCTTTCATATCCAAAAAACTTCCGAAAAATTTAGCTTCTCTTTTAGCTTCTCTTCCCAAAAATATTGCCGCTCAGTTGATGTTGGACAGAGATCCTCACGGAAATGTTCAGGTATCTTTAATCGAAACGGAAAAACTTCTTATTGAAATGGTTTCCAAAAAATTGAAAGATTTGAAAAAAGCAGGAAAATATAAAGGTAAATTCTCGACAATTAATCACTTCTTCGGATATGAGGGAAGATGCGGAGTTCCTTCGAACTTTGATGCAAACTATACTTATGCTTTGGGTTATAATGCCGCAGCATTGGTATTGAACAATATGTCGGGATATTTGTCTTCGGTTAAGAATCTTGTTAAGAAACCGTCCGACTGGAAATGTGGCGGTATTCCGTTAACGATGATGATGAATATTGAAAAAAGAAAAGGTAAAGAAAAACCTGTTATACAGAAAGCTCTCGTAAAACTTGACGGTAAACCGTTTAAGGCATTTGCAAAAGTAAGAAATGACTGGGCAATTAAAGATATGTATATGTTCCCGGGAGCAATACAGTTCTTTGGTCCTTCAAGCGTAACGGATATTACTACAAAGACATTGCAATACGAACAGAAATAACACTTTAAGCTGTCGCTGCAAACTAATTATGGTTAGCAAATTTATAAAACGAATCATATTCTTAAATATCATCTTCTTGGCAATAATGACGCTCTACCGAATAATATTTACATTCTATTATTCGGGAGGGGCGTCAAACCTTGTTCCTTTAGGTGATTTGTTTAAAGCATTTATTTTAGGTGTCCGTTATGATACCGCCGTAATTGCTTATATCAATTCGTTGATAACCGTATTGTTTGTGTTGTTTTGGTTTGTCGGCAGTCAAAAACTTTTTATAAAATTTGTAAAAAGTTTAAAGTATTATTATTCCGTATTTTTCGGTTGTATAGTAACACTTTTATGTATAGATTTCGGCTTTTATTCGTACTTTCAAAACCATATGAACATTTTAATGTTCGGTGTTTTTGAGGATGATACGCAGGCGTTATTTTCGACGATTGCGGAAAATTATCCCGTTTTTTGGGTAGGGCTGGGCTTTATATCGATTTTTGTTGTTCTGTATCTTCTCGTTAAATATTTTGTTGAAAGAAAAGTTATAGGTTTTTATTTAAGCAAAACGAAAATTTATATTAAATTTATTGTTGTAATCTGTCTTATGAGTATAAATTTTATTCTTGCGAGAGGCTCTTTCGGACTTTTTCCTCTGGGGGTTGACAATGCCGAAATATCGACCAATGCTTTTATAAATAAAGTGGCAATTAACGGCATTTATACTTTACAGGCGGCAATTGAGGCTCGTTCAAAAGAAAAAGGCAGAAATTATATAGCCGAAGCGGGATATTCCAAAGACAATATGGCTCAGGCTTTTGCGGATTTTTCGAATGTTGACGTTTCTTTAATAAATAAAGCCGAGCCTGAAAAATCTCTGCAGAAGAGAACAAAATATAATAAAAACATTGAAGATTTGAAACCTAATGTGATATTTATTGTTATGGAGTCTTTTGGTACGGATTTGATGTTGCATTATAACAGCCCGACTTTCAATGTTTTGGGCGAGTTTAAAAAACATCTTGACGAGGATATCGTTTTTTACAGATTTTTGCCTGCCAATATGGGAACGATAGGCAGTTTGGAATCTGCGATAACAAATATTGCAAGACTTCCTTTATCACAATTCTTATGTCAGTCTAAGTATGCTTATAATAAATATTTTTATACGGGTCCCATGCCGTATAAAAGAAGCGGATACGAAACGACGTTTATGTACGGAGGCAATTCCGGTTGGAGAAACTGTACATCTTATATGCCTAACGTCGGTTTTGATAAAGTTATCGGCGAAGGTTCAATGCCGAAAGAGTATGAAAGAAACCAGTGGGGCGTTTTTGACGAATATCTGTTCGATTATATTCTGAATTTTTTGGACGAGAATAACAATAAGAAATTTATATATGTTATGACCACGTCCAATCATCCGCCTTATTCTCTTCCGAATAATTATAAAAGACCTTATCCTTTGGAAATAAGCGGACAGCTTGATAAAGATATTACCGGTGACAGAAAACTTTCGAATATGAGGTTTGCAACTTATCAGTATTCCTGCCAAAAAGTCGGCGAGTTTTTAACAAAATTAAAAAATTCAAAATACGGCGAAAACACAATAGTTGCAATAACGGGCGATCATAATTTTTGGAGTACGTTTACATATTCTACGGAACGGAAACTTGATGAAATGAGTGTTCCTTTTTATTTGTATATTCCGAAGAAATTGAAACCGAACAAAAAAATCGATACTTCCGTTGTCGGTTCTCATACGGATATTTTACCGACATTGTATAACCTGTCTTTATCGGATACGGACTATTGGGCTACGGGAACGGATTTGTTGTCTGATGCGGCAGAAACCAATATGGCTTCAAATTGTTTGGGCTCGATAATGACAAAAGATAATTTTGTTATTTATGATTTTGCTTCGGGTAAAGAAAAGTATTATAAATGGAACAAAGATAAACCGAGAGAAATTGTTCCCGTGAAAGAAAATGCGGAACATAAAAATATGGTAAAACATTATAAGGCAAGTATAGCAATAGCATACTATATGCTGACAAATGAAAGAGGTATAATAAAATGAAAATTCTTGTTACCGGCGGAGCGGGATTTATAGGTTCAAACATTGTTGATGAACTTATTGCGAAAAAACATAAAGTTGCAATTGTCGATAACCTTGCAACCGGCAATATAAAAAACGTGAATAAAAAAGCAAAATTTTATAAAGTTTCCGTTTGCGATAAGAAAAAAATAGACGAAATATTTAAAAAAGAAAAATTTGATATCGTTATTCATCATGCGGCACAGCTTGATGTAAGAAAATCCGTTGCAGATCCGTGTTTTGATGCGGATGTTAATATAAAAGGTGCAATAAATATTTTGGAAGCATGTAAAAATACAAAAGTTAAAAAAATTATTTTTTCATCTTCCGGAGGAACTATTTACGGCGAGTGCGGTTCAAAAGCTCCCGACGAGAAATCGTTTGCAAATCCGTTGTCTCCTTACGGCGTTGCCAAACTTTCCGTAGAACATTATATTAAATGTTATTCTGCATTATACGGTTTAAAATATACGATTTTAAGATATGCAAATGTTTACGGTCCGAGACAAGACGTAAACGGCGAAGCAGGTGTTGTGGCAATATTTATAGGTAAAATGACGTCAAACGGCGATGCGTTTATTTTCGGTGACGGCAAACAATTAAGAGACTATGTTTTTGTTAAAGATGTTGTTTCTGCAAATATTAAAGCATTAACAAAAGCTAACAATGAAGTTATAAATATAGGAACGCAAAAAACTTTTTCCGTAAACGATTTGTTTAAAGCTCTTGCCGGAATTATCGGGTATCAAAAGAGAGCGATTTATAAACCGAAAAGAAGCGGGGAACTGTTTAAGAGCGTATTAAATATTTCCAAAGCTAAAAAAGTCTTAGGATGGGAACCGAAAACAAAGATTTTAAACGGACTTGAAGCTACGGTAAAATATTTTAAAGAAAAATAAAAGAAGGTGTTATTATGAAAAAAATCACATTGACAATTTTAACTTTTTGTCTGATATCGTTCGGCTTTGTTTCGGATGTATTTGCAAAGAAAGCCAATATGTCGACGCCTGCAATGAGCTTGCATGAAAGTTGCGAGTTCGGTTCTTTTACGGAAGTAAAAGAGGCGATAAAATCGGGAGCGAAAGTAAATGACGGCGATATTTACGGAGCTACGCCTCTTATGGTCGCATGCAGGGGAAATTCAAGTTGGGAAATTATTCAGCTCCTTATAGCAAGCGGTGCAAAAGTTAATGCAACGGATGTCAACGGCAAAACACCTCTTATGTATGCTGCGGAATATGACAGCTATGAAAAAGTGTTGAAAGAAATTATTAAAGCCGGAGCAAACGTTAATGCGAAGTCAGAAGACGGAATGACGGCGTTGATGTTCGCGTGTGAGAATAACGGCAATATAAAAGTTATTCAGACTCTTATTGATGCGGGAGCAAATGTTAATGCCAGAGACAGCGGCGGTTATGATATGGCGGATTATACCGAAAGCAACAAAATGAAAGAAGAAATAATGGTACTCCTTGTGAATGCGGGTTTTGTTCCGAGAGTACAGGAAGTATCCGTTTTATCCGATAATGTGGATGAAGAGAAAGCCGAAATAGGTATGAATACGGAAGAAGATAATATTGAAAATTCGCAAAACAATGAAAATATTGCAAAGGCAATTTCCGAAAGCGATGAAGATTTACAAAATCTCGGATTAGCGGCAACGTCGGAAAATGAATAAAGAACAGTTATCTCTCGTCGCTCTTAATATGATTATTGAACTTATACCGAAAAAGATGATAAGTTTGACGGATTATTTCGGCAGTGCCGAAAATATATTCAAAGGTGACAAGGAAGAAATAAAGCAGGTCGCGGGTGTTTTGGAACAAACGGCGGAAAAAGTAAAATCTTTTACGGATTTGAGAGTTGCCGAGGAAGAAGTAAAACTTGCGGAACAGAATAATATAAAAATCGTAACTTGCATTGACGAAGATTATCCGAAACCGTTAAAAGATATTTGTGATTATCCGTCGGTGTTGTATATAAAAGGGAATTATTCTTCGCAGGACGAATATTCCGTTTCGATTGTAGGTTCAAGAAGACCTACAAATTACGGAAGAATAGTTACCGATAAATTTTGTAAACATTTTGTTGAGTGCGGTTTAACGACGATATCCGGACTTGCCAGCGGAATTGATACTCAAACTCATGTTTCTACTTTGGAAAACGGCGGAAAAACCATAGCTGTTTTAGGTAACGGACTGTTGGATATTTATCCGAAAGAGAATAAAAAGCTTCAGGAAACCGTTTATGAAAAGGGAGCGGTTATAAGTGAATTTCCTTTAAGACAGCGACCCGATAAAATAAATTTCCCGAGAAGAAACAGAATTGTTGCGGCTCTTTCAAAAGCTACGCTTGTTGTTGAAGCGGCAATAAAGAGCGGTTCTTTAATAACGGCGGAACTTGCAACGGAGTACGGTAAAGATGTTTATGCGGTGCCGGGACCGATATATGCAAAATACTCCGAAGGACCTAACAGTTTGATAAAAAACGGTGCATACGTTGCGTTAAAACCCGAAGATATTATAGAACAGAGTTTTTCCTTGTTCGACTTTGTTAAAGCCGTAAAAAAAGATAATAAAGAAAATAAATTGAAGGCGTTTTCCAAAGATAAAAACGGCATAAAAGTTTTGAAAGTATTAAAAACATCAACGACAGGTTTATCTTTGGATGAAATAAGTGCAAAAACGGATATAAGTGTGTCGGATTTATCTTCCGTACTTTTGGAACTTGAACTGGACGGTTTTATAAAAGAAATGCCCGGTCAAACCTATGTCAGCATATAACGGCAGCTGAATAGTTGAAAACGGCAATGTACAATGTATGATGTACAATGTACAATGAACGACAACT
>CALGGE010000010.1 GCA_937916125.1 uncultured Elusimicrobia bacterium
GGAAGATTCGGATAGAAAAATTGCAAAACAATTTTGGTTGAAGAGTTGAAGAGTTGCAACGACGGTTGAAGAGTTGAAACGGCAACAACAACTGCAATGTACAATGTATGATGTACAATGTACAATGAACGGCAACTGCAACGGCAACGACGGGATTCCCGACAGAAACACTCGGGAATAACAGACACGACGACAGTTAAAAAGTTGAAGAGTTGAGAATGGTAGAGGATTGGAAATGGATGAGATAAAAATCAGAATCAAAAATCTTAATCTATACTACGGGAATTTTCATGCGATAAAAGGCGTCAGCATGAATATTCGTGCCAATAAAATTACTGCATTGATAGGTCCTTCAGGTTGCGGAAAATCCACATTGCTGAGAACACTTAACAGAATTAATGATACCATCGACGGAGTCAGGATTACCGGAGAAGTCATAATTAACGGTAAAAATATTTACGGTGAAGATATGCAGGTTGACCGAGTAAGAAAAGAAGTTGGCATGGTATTTCAGAGACCTAACCCGTTTCCTTTATCAATATATAACAATATTGCGTTCGGTTTGGAAATTAACCGAATGGTAAAAACAAGAAAAGAAACCGATAAAATAGTTCAGGAAAGCTTGGAAGATGTTCAACTTTGGGATGATTTAAAAAACAAATTAAAAATGTCCGCAATACATTTATCTTTGGAGCAGCAACAAAGGTTGTGCGTTGCAAGAGTTATTGCTATTAAGCCGCAGATTATTTTACTCGACGAGCCTTGTTCTTCTCTTGATCCTAAATCCACTACAAATTTGGAAGAACTTATGCAGGAAATGAAACAGAAATATACAATGGTAATTGTTACGCATAATATGCAGCAAGCGGCAAGACTTTCCGACGACACCGGCTATATGTATATGGGGAATTTAATAGAATTTGACAGGACAGCAACAATATTTACAAATCCGTCAAAAAAAGAAACTGACGATTATGTATCGGGAAGATTCGGATAGAAAAATTGCAAAACAATTTTGGTTGAAGAGTTGAAGAGTTACAACGACGGTTGAATAGTTGAAAAAATGCGGAGCAATTCATCCAATCATCAAAAAGCATGAAGTATTTTTAGGAGGTTATATGAGACATTTTGATCTTGAAATGAATGACTTGAAAAAGAAACTCGTAGATATGGCAACTTTAGTTCAGGAAATGATAAAGTTTTCCGTCGATGAGATAGTTAAAAGAGATTTGAATTTATCAAAGGAAGTTTTTAATAGGGAAAGAGAAACAAATCTCACTGAAATTATTATTGATGATACTTGCTTAAAACTTATTGCGTTAAATCAGCCGGTAGGAACAGATTTAAGGTTTATTACATCTGCAATGAGAATAAACAGCGATTTGGAAAGAATGGGCGATGAAGCGGTAAATATTTGTGAGATAGGGGAAGAACTTTTAAAATATCCCGACTTAAAACCGTTAATCGATATTCCTAAAATGGCGAATGCCGTAACCGTTATGGTTAAAGACAGCATTGAAGCATTTAACTTAAGCGATGCCGACCTTGCCGACACTGTTCTTTCAAAAGATGACGAGGTTGACGAACTTAAAAGAATAATAATAAAGGATTTGCTTGAATTTATGACAAATACATCCGACCAAACTACCCTCATAAGGGCTATAGATTTAATGTTTATAGCGAAGAGTCTTGAAAGGTTGGGCGACCATGCGACCAATATTGCCGAAGATGTTATATTTATGGTTCACGGCAAAGACATAAGACACTTAAAAAGTATATAACTTAAATTTAAATTTTGAAAGCTATTAGAAATTAAAATAATTTAGCCGTTTAATTAATAAAATGATAGAAAATAACAAATACTCAACTAAATTCGACAAATATATCAGGCAGGGAGAACCAGAGCAAAAAGAAAAATCTTAGTCTTTTTTTATTTTCCGGTATATTGAAACAGTAATATATGAAACGAAGATTCCCTCAATTGCACCGACTAAAACATCCAACGGAAAATGACACCCCGCATACATTCTTTCAAAACCTGTTCCAATCGCAAGCAGCAAATAAAGATACCAATACTTAGGAACTATCAGCAACATAAAAAACATCGCCGTAAATGCAAACTGCGTATGCCCCGACGGGAAAGACTTCGCATGAAGAATTTCATAGAAAACATTTATATTTCCGTCACCTAAAACGGTTAACGGACGAGATCGCTGAATTAAACCTTTTAAATAGGTATTTATTCCGCTTGCAACAAGCAATGCTATAACAAATACTGCCAACAAAATCCAAAACTTTTTCTTGTCTCCCTTCAAATAATATTCTTTTCTTAAAATATAAAGAGAAACCAACACTATAATAATAAAACTCGGATTAAAACCTTTACTGTCATAAAAAGATATATTTGCTATCACAAAATCAAAAAATTTATTTTTTAAACTTCCGTTAAAAAACATAAACACGGCTTTGTCGGTATCAATCAACCCGTTAAACACAGTTTTCTTTGCTCCGATAATATCGGCTGTATATTGTGCAGGCAAGTTTTCCGGTGAAAAACATTTACATCTCGTAATCCAGAACTTTTTAACAAGTTTGTTATTTCTGTAAACGGGAACTTCTGTTGTTTCTTCAAATTCGGCAAAAGGATAAACTTTTTCCGGATGAGCAAAATCAAAAACATTACTTGTAATAAATAACCCGTCTTTATTTTTTAAACTGCTCAAATCTCTTTGCCACAAGTCGTAAGCATCTATTTTACCGCTTAAACAATATACCCTTTTATCTGGTGTATAAAAATATATTTGGCTGGCTAAATAGCTTTTATGCGTAAACAGAAACGGTTTATTATTTTCGGGATAAGTATTATAAACTTCGTTTATTTTGTCGGCAAGTTCCGTCCAGCCGAACAAATCGTTTGATATATCTATAATCTCGGCTTTAGGAATACCGAACTCGACTTTCAGTGCTTCTTTCTGCGGTAAGAAAGGTTCAATGGGAACTATTTTATACATACAGTGAACACAGAGCAGAACAATTAAAAATACGGAAAAACCGCAGGAAAAATAAATAAATTTTCTGAATTTTGAATTCTGCCAAAATTTGTCAACCAAATATGCCGCATACATCGTAAGCATTAAATACCCCATTGCAGGCCAGTGGGGGAGAATTTCATTAAATGTTGCAATTGCGTTGAAGAATACAAGAACGGGAACGGAGAACGCAGCAATTAACAAAGCAGCTTTTTTATTGTTGTCGTTTATTGTACATTGTACATTATACGTTGTACATTTTTTTATCGCATCTTTGATAACGATATAAAAAACATAACAGTAAAATATAAATAAAAATGGAGAAACATAGCCTGCCTGTGCACCTAACGAACGCCCAAATAACGTAAACGAAAAATTCGGTAGAGATTTTCCGAAACCATGCTGAAGCTGGAACCCGAAACTTGCCCAATTGTTCTGCATATTCCAAATAACAACCGGCAAAAATATAATAAAAGAAATTATCATGGCAAAATACAATTCTTTTCTTGCAAACCAAAACCTGTGTTCTTTAGAACAGATTAAAAATAAAATTATCGACGGATATATCATAACGGCAGTATATTTGGAAAGGAAAGCAAAACCCGTTGCTATCCCCAACAGATACCAATATTTTTTTTCGCCGGTTTCAATAATATTAATAAACAGATAGAACGAAAGCATCCAAAACAGAGAAAGAGGGGAATCGGGAATCGTAACAACTGCCCCGAGGAAAGAAAATACCGGTAAAACATTTAGCAGTACGGCACCGGTGAACGCAATCTTTTCGTTAAAAAGTTTTTTGACGCACAAATAAAAAATCCATGAAGTTATTATAAAAATTATAACCGACGGCAAACGAACGGCGAATTCATTTATACCAAAAATATCGGTAAAAAATTTTATTATGTAACCTACAAGAGGCGGATGATCATAATATGATAAATCCAAAAATTTAGAATATACCCAATAATGTGCCTCGTCTACGGTTAATCCGAGCTTGCCTATAATCGTAAGTCTTAAAAAAGTAGTTACTGCCGTCAACAACCAAAATAATTTATTATACTTAGACATTATTTTTATATCCCCTTAATTTTATTAACAAGTATTTTATAAAATTCAAGATAAAAAGAGAAGAAAAAAACCGCTCGTTTTTTATTTTTTTATTCCAAAAATTTTTGCATTTTTTTTACAAAATTATTATTGAAAAACAAAGCATTTTGTATTAAAATATTAGTATGAAAATATTGAAGATTTTTAGCTTTAAAAAAGTTCTTTCGGTAACGATAACGGTATCGTTACTTTTGACCGTTGTTTCACCCGGAGTTTTTGCATCAAACAATATCGATCAATCTTCAGTTTTTGACAAAAGTTCAATAATAAATTCCAAATACGGAGAAATAACCGACTCCGCGGATACAGGTAGCAATATTACCGTCATAAACATTCAGGATTTACACTGCCATTTACAAACACAACAAAATATAAATAACATTTTAAAAGAGATAGACAATAAAATTTCCTTTTCGTTGCGGTCGATGTCAAGGTACTGGTCCTCCACCACGAAAGGGAACAGTATCGCGTTCATCATCGTGGTCTTGCCCACTCCCTGGCCTCCGGCCATGTCGCAATGCCCGTCAAGACGGATGTCGGCGAAAGGATATCCGCCGCTGTTCACAAGAAGAAGTCTGCGCAAGTATCCCATGACCTATTCCTCCTTTTGTTTCTGGTCAGCGAGCCCGTCAAGGACGGGATCGTCTTCACTGCGTTTGCGTACCGGCGGGACAAGCTTTTCCTCCATTCCGTAATTGAATTTGGCGTGCTCTCCGTAAAGCTTTATCCTCGTGACGTACTCCTTGAGGTACCTGAAGGCGGAAGTGACCATGCACGTGGTCTCGTCCACCGAAATGTCGATGAATCCTTCCGAAGCCGCCCTCTTGAGAAAGGAATTCACCCTTGTCGAGAGGAGTCCGTCGTCGGAAGGAGGAAGGATGGACTTTAGTTCATCATTCTCGTCGAAGAACCTCTGAAGTTCGTATGTCTTGAACTGGTATCCAGGAGAAAGTTCGGGGTTGAACTTCAGGAAGGCGTGGAGCATGGGAACATAGGTCCCGATATCCGTTCTGAGCCTGCTCTGGACGGAGGATGAGGACTTCTCTTCGCACAGGTGGACGTATCCGTTGCCCTTCTCGAGGTAAT
>CALGGE010000011.1 GCA_937916125.1 uncultured Elusimicrobia bacterium
GTTCAACTGTCGTTCTGTCATGCTGAGCTTGTCGAAGCATCTCGTCGTTGCCGTTGAAACTCTTCAACTCTTCAACTTTTCAACTGTCGTTGTCGTACATCATACATTGTACATTGCCGTTTTCAACTCTTCAACCCTTGTCAGCTCCTTTATAGGGAGTCGGCGACAAAGAAACAAAAAAAATTATTCTTCAGAGAAAGTAGAACCGGCTGTCCTATTGTACAACAAGACCAAATTATTTTTCCCGTTAGTAGCCAACTCTTCCGGTTTTGAGACAGAGAGCTTAAATGTACATTTAGGATCATTATCTTCACCCAAATTTATGGAATATGTCGTAAAATATTTGTTACCTCTTGCATCAACACCCATTTCCTGAGCATAGCTTGTAAAGGTAGTTATGTAATAAAAGTTTCTGTACTCCGAGATATATGCTTTCTGTGCAGACAAGATACTGCCTATAAGTGCGTATCCCTCTGACATTTTTGCTTTTTCAACATTACCTCTGTAAATAGGAACTGAGACCACCGATAAAACTATAACAATTGCGATTGTTATTACCAACTCAACCAACGTAAAACCTGATGTTGTTTTCATGTATTTTTCCCCCTTTATGTTATTTTATGCTTGATAAGTAAAAAATTTTTTGATATAATAGCCGAGAAGATAGGAAAATGCTATGATAAAGATATCTAGAACCTGGCTAAAGCTATGTTTTTAGTCAGCTCGGCTATGTTTAAGGGCACATCTAATTAAAATTCAAGTTGTATAAAAGAGCAATACAGTAGTTTATTTAAGTTTAAATAAGTTTATTTTGAACATATTATACAATGTTTTACGAGATAAGTCAACAGTTTTTTTACGCATTCTTATGGATAAAAGAATTATTAAATTATTAAAAGAAATTAATGACGGCAAATTTACCGGAAGTCAGAGAAAGTTGGCAAAGCTGCTCGATGTATCCGATACTTCCGTCTCTACCTGGTGCAGAAAAGAAAAAAAGCCGTCGTTGGATATGATTACCAAAATGGCAAGAATATTTAATACAAGCGAAGAAGATTTGGAAAAAATTTTTATTGAAGACGAAAAAAGTTCGTCACAAGAAGCGGATGGTATTAAATCTCTTAAAGAGGAAAACAGACTTCTTAAGGAAAAAATAAAATTTTTGGAAGAACAGCTAAAATTTTACAAAGCAAAAATAAAAAATTTGTAGTCGACAAATTGACAACAAAAATAAAAATATGGTAAAGTGTATCAGGTAAAAACAATTACCTGATTTTTTTTGTTTATATTAACAAAATTTTATATAATAATATTACTATGATACAAATAAAAAAATGTTTACCCGAATATATCGACAGAATATACGAAATTGATAAGACAAGTTCTGAATATAATTGGACGAAGGAGCAGTTTGCGGCAGAGCTGAAAACTGACAAGAAGTTTAATGTATTGTTTGCGAATGAAGTTGTTGTGGGGTATATAATATACCATACTGTTATTGATGAAGCGGAAATATTAAATATTGTTATTGACAACGAGTTTAAAGGCAAAGGCTACGGAACATATTTGTTGAAAGAAACCATCGAAGAATTGAAAAAGAAAAGCATTAAAAATGTTTTTCTTGAGGTTGGCGAAAAAAACATCGTTGCAACTGCACTATACGAAAAATTTAAGTTTGAAAAATATAATATAAGGAAAAAATATTATAAAGACGGCGAAAACGCAATATTAATGAAAAAAGCTTTGCAGCAATAACAAACTAACTATTCTCAAGAATAGCCTCAGCCTCTTGCACAGGCAACCTCTCCACATCTCTTAACTTTCGTTCAATAGCTCTGGTACGAACTCCGGCTTTATCTATTTCTTTGCTTGCACTTTCCAACTTTTCTTTAGTTTTATCAAGGACATCACCGAACTTTTCAAATTCCGTTCTTACGGCACGAAGAATATTCCAAACATTATCTGTCTGTTCCTGTATGGCAAGTGTCCTAAAACCCATCTGAAGACTATTCAAAAATGCGCCCAAAGTAGTAGGTCCGGCAACGGTAATATTAAATTCATTTTGTATTTGTTGAATAATTCCCGGAATACGAATAACTTCCAAATAAAGCCCTTCAAAAGGTAAAAACATAACGGCAAAATCGGTAGTATAAGGCACTTTAATGTATTTTGTTTTAATATCTTTAGCAAAGTTTCTTAAATCCGTTATTAAACGTTTTTTATCGCTTTCTATTGCGTTTTTATCCGCCAGTTCGTAATCCTGCAGAAGTTTATCATAAACGGCTGTAGGAAACTTGGAATCTATGGGTAAATAAATAAAATTATCTTCCGATTCTTTTGACGGAATTTTAACGGCAAACTCAACCACTCTTGAAGAATCGGACGGATTGGGATGTGCGTTTTTCTCATATTGAAATGGCGAAAGGATTTGACTGAGTAAAGCTTCCAGCTGAACTTCGCCCAAAGTTCCTGCGGTTTTAACGGAAGTTAAAGCTCTTTTTAATCCCCCCACATCGTTTGCAATGCTCTGCATTTCTCCCAAACCTTTCTGAACGGCTTCAAGCTGTTTACTGACCAATTCAAAAGAAGAATTTAAACGCTTTTCCAAAGTAGCATGCAATTTCTCATCTACTGTACGCCTCATTTCTTCGAGTTTCTTTTCGTTGCTGTCCTGAATATTTTTTAAGCCGAGCTGAACGGAGTCTTTCTGTTTATCAAGAGCATCCTGCGTGTTTTTGGAAAGTGTATCAAATTTATTATTTATGGAATTTTGAAAATTCATCAATGTTTCCCGAGATTCTTTTCTGGAAGCTCTTTCGTTGTCGGATATTTCTTTTCTGTTGCGAAAAAATTCTTCCTTAAAATCGTTCTCGAAATTTTTTAATTTTTGTTCAAGGAAACTATTGTTTTTTGAGATTAACAAAAAAACAAGAAGTGATAAATTTACTATTGATAGAATTATTAATGATATTAACATATATCCTCCGAAAAAATAATACAATTAAAAAAAGCGGGTAATGGGAATCGAACCCACATCACGAGCTTGGGAAGCTCGGGTTTTACCACTAGACTATACCCGCAATAAAGACAATGTATAATGTACAATGTACAATGTACAATGAACAATGAACGGCAACGACAACAACCAACTGCGAGATCTTTCGACTTCATAAATGCTTCGCATTTATTTCGCTCAAGATGACAAAACGCCAACTACTACTTTATTTTATATTTTTTCTTTAAAGCTGTCAACTGACTTTTAGCAAAGAACAACGCCTGTTTTTTGTCTTTTATTCTTCCATCGTCGTAAAGAGCATTAATATGGCTTAACAGATCTCCGATAATTTTACCCGGTTTAAGGTTAAATTCTTTCATTAAAATATTGCCGTCTATAATTTTTACTCTCGGTTTGGTATTAATAAATTCAAAATAATTAAATATCATTTCGGCAACGGTTTTCTCCTGCTGTTTTAAAACTTTGACCGGATATACCTTAACTTTTAAATTTCTGTAAGAATGCCAATCCGCCATGGCAAGCATTAATATATCGGGTGTATATTCTTTTAAATCTCTAAAAAGCCTGTGCTGTGCCTTGACGGTAACTATCGGTGCTTTAGTTAAATTCGACGGTCTCATATGTTCCGAAATAATATTTTTCACAAAGTTTATTTCTTTCTTGCTCATTTTCAGTTCTTTCATTACCTGAGCAGTCTTTTTGGCACCGAGTTCCTCGTGTCCGAGAAATCTCATTTTATTGTCCATTTTCTTTGCACATTCCGGTTTGGCACAGTCGTGAAAAAGTGCGGCAAATTTTAAAAGACTTCTTTCGGTAACATATTCCGAATAATTTTCATTGAGATTTTTTTCCAAAATACCTTTTGTCCGAGGGAAATATTTATCGAGTTTTAAAAAAATTTTTTCCAATGCTTCATAAGTTTGAAAACAGTGCTGAAAAAGACCTTTAGGATGATAATAAAAATTCTTTGCCGATGCTTTCATATCCTTTACCATCGGAAAAATAACATCCAAAACACCTATATCATCCATAACGGCAAGATATTGAGAAGAATTTTTGCCGTTCAATATTCTAAAAAATTCACTTTTTATTCTTTCTTTTGCAACGTCGGCAAGTGCGGGAACGGACTTTTTCATAAGTTTTATGACGTCCTGCGATATAGAAAAATTATATTCGCTTGCAATTCTAAATGCTCTTAAAATTCTTAAAGAGTCGTTAACAAAAATTTTTTTTGACACGGCGTTGAGTTTTTTATTTTTTAAATCTTTTATTCCGTCCGAAATATCCGTTAAATTTTTCTTTAAATTATCAATTTTATTTATATCAACAGCCAAAGCATTTACGGTAAAATCTCTTTCAAGCAAATCTTCCCGAATATTTTCACCCTGCATAAGAGACACATCAACATATTTTACATTAGGATTATTAAACACTGCAATTCTGTAAATATGCATATCTTCGTGAAGAACGAAACTTGTACCCTTTAATATTTTGGCAAGTTTTTTGGAAAAAGCCTCGGCATTTTTTGACACGACCAAATCGACATCAAGGGATGTTTTTTTTAACAAAATATCCCTTAAATAACCGCCGACGAGATACACGTCGGTATTCGTAACTTTTGCTAAATTAATTATTTCTTCAAATTCTTTAATCATTTTCGGTAATTATACCATATTTCCGGCTTTAAGTTCCAATATTTTATCGGATATTTCTTTTGCGGCAAAAATATCGTGCGTAATAGATCGGAAGAGCACTCTTTCCCTACACGACGCTCTTCCGATCTGTTGATTGTTTTTCTTCTTTTATCTTTTTAAAGATTTTCATTATAAAATTTTGATTTATTATATCCAAAGAAGAGAACGGCTCATCGGCAATTAATATTTTAGGCTTTCTCAGCAATGCTCGTGCTATGGCAATTCTTTGTCTTTGCCCGCCTGAAAACTGATAAGGATATTTTGTGAATATATCGTCGTCCATATCAACAAGTTTTAATTTTTCTTTGATGACAGCTTCTTTATTTTTAACATTTTTATCTACGGCTTCAAGCAGGGAATATCCTATGGTAAGTTTAGGATTGAAAGATGCGTACGGATTTTGAAATATCATTTGGACGGTATTTGCCATTTCCTGTTTTGTAAAATCCAAAAGATTTTTACCGTCAATTTCAACGGTACCCGAATCAAAAGGTATTAAACGACAAATTATTTTGGCAACCGTACTTTTACCCGAGCCGCTTTCACCGACAACGGCAAGTACTTCATTTTTTTTCAATTCAAAAGAAATATTGTTGAGAGCAACAAATGTCTTTTGTTTTTCAAAAAAAGAAGAATTAAGCTTATAGATTTTGGTTAAATTAGTTATTTTTAACATTTTTAATTAAAAATTTGCTCCGCAAATTCTTAGCCGTTCAGCTGTCGTTATCGTTCATTGCCGTTTTCAACTCTTCAACTGTCGTTGTCGTTGCCGTTGCCGTTCATTGTACATTGTACATCATACATTGTACATTGCCGT
>CALGGE010000012.1 GCA_937916125.1 uncultured Elusimicrobia bacterium
ACATTAGTTGTATTCCATTTAGATATATCTGGTAAATTTATTAATGATGAACATCTCCAAAACATACAACACATATTAGTAACATTAGTTGTATTCCATTTAGATATATCTGGTAAATTTATTAATGATGAACATCTCCAAAACATACAACACATATTAGTAACATTAGTTGTATTCCATTTAGATATATCTGGTAAATTTATTAATGATGAACATCTCCAAAACATACAACACATATTAGTAACATTAGTTGTATTCCATTTAGATATATCTGGTAAATTTATTAATGATGAACATCCAGAAAACATAGCCCACATATTAGTAACATTAATTGTATTCCATTTAGAAATATCTGGCAAATTTAATAATGATGAACAATCATAAAACATATAACTCATATCAGTAACATTAGTTGTATCCCATTTAGATATATCAGGTAATTTTATTAAAGATGAACATCCATCAAACATATAACTCATATCAGTAACATTAGTTGTATTCCATTTAGATATATCAGGTAATTTTATTAAAGATGAACATCCATAAAACATAGAACTCATATTAGTAATATTTTCAATTCTTTTTATTTTTAATTTCAATTCATTATTATTATTATTTATTTTATAATATTCCTTTAATTCATAATCTTTTCCATCTATTTCTAATTTTAATATATTCTTATTATTTTCAACAAAAGCAGTTCCAAATATTTTTATTTCATCTTCATTATTATTAATTTTATATATTATTACATCATCATTTATATTATTAATTTTATTATATATATCCATTATATTATTATATTTAAAATCATTATTCATTTTTTTAATATCATTTATGATATTATTAAATGTTTTCAGTGTTGTCCTCATAAATAATGTCGAGAATATTGAACTTTCAAACAGATATGCAAGAGACACAATAACGAAATATTGCAGTATTGCGGTTTTGCTTCCGATGAAAATAGTAAGCAGTTTTTTAAAAGCTAATACTTCAAGTGATATCGGAACGCCGATACCGGTGCAATCTTCAAATAAAGAAAAGAAGTCCAAAAAAGATAATACAAAAGAGTTTTTTCAATCGGCTGTTGTTGAGGATGATATTTCCGTAATTCAATTCTTTAAAAATTTAGTTCCGGCAAGTTTGACGGATTTTATAAGTTCTTATAATAATTTAAATAATGTTCTTTTTGTAATATCATTTCTTTTGTTGTTTGTTGTGTTATTCAGAGGAACTATGATATTTGCAAGAGGAGATACCGAAGATATTATTATCAAAAAAAATATAAATAAATTAGTCCGTCTTGTATAAGTAAAATACAAGACGGATTTTATTTACGGAGGCAAATATGCTGCTAAAGAAAAAAGTAAGAGAAATGGTAGTAACAAAATTTTTGAGTGTGTTAATTACCGTCAGTTTGGTACTGACAAGCGTAAGCGGATTGGCAAGTGCCGCACCTATGCCGTCTGCGGTGATACCCGCAATGATGGTACAGCACGGACAGATTAATACAAACATCATTCCTTTCAATGTCGGAAGAGTGACGGAAACGCTTTATAACGGAGACGGTAGAGTTCTTGTAACTATTCAGGATCTGCATTCTCACAAACAAACGCAGGAAAATATTAGCAGCATATTGAAAATATTGGACAGTAAATACGGAATAAAAAATATTTGGCTTGAAGGTGCAAGCGGTACACTTGATACAAGCTGGCTTGCAAATATTTCGGATAAAAAAATAAAAGAACAGGCTATAGAAACGCTCCTTTCCAAAGGTAAACTTACCGGAGCGGAGCTTTTTTCCGTTCAGGCAAATAAACCTAATATAATAAGAGGTTTGGAAAACAAAGATGTATATCTTACGAATTTTGAGAGATTGTATGAAATATACAATAAAAGAAATGAAATATCGGAATACATTCCTAAAATTAAAGCAATCCTTAACGCTAAGACGGAACAATATTATTCGATAGACAATAAGAAAATAAATAATCTTCAGGAAAAAAACAAAAAAGGCGAAATTAAAGCCGATAAATATTTTGCACATATTATAAGAGCCGCCAACAAAGCCGGAATCTCTCTTTCGAATTATGACCAAATTGCAAAATACGTATTTATTATCGGCAAGCAGAAAGATATTAATTTCAGAAAAGTAAACGAACAGATTTCCGAAATAATAAATAAATTAAAAGAAACATTGAACTATCAGCAATATAAGAGTTTGGTAGAGAAAGTAAACAATAAAGAAACCGAAACAGAATTTTATATGACCGTCAGAAACCTTGCCGAAGAAAAAGGAATACTCGGGAAATATAAGGAAGCAGTAAAATTTTTCGACTATATCAAATATAACGAAATATTAAATCCCATAATTCTTGCCGAGCAGGAAGAAGATTTAATTAACGATATTGAGATGAGTTTTGCGAAAACCGGGTATGAAAAAGATGTTTTGTTTTTGAAGAAATATTTTAGATTGATAGAGAGTTATTTGAACAATAAAATAACCGCGGATGAATACAGATACTTCAAAAATAACGAAATAAAATTTAAACATTTATGGGTAAAATATGTTGATGTTGACGGAATAATAGATATAGAAAAATATTTTGATTTGTTTAACGATTTTTATAAAGATAACGTAGAAAGAAACAGATACTTTATCGAAAATGTTATCGGGACAAAACCTTCCGAAGAAAAAGATGCCGTAGTAATAAAAGCATCCGATATGTATAATTCGCAGGCGATAGAAGAATTGAAAAAAGAAAAAGACGGAATAGATGTTGTAATAACCGGCGGCTTTCATACAAGAGGTTTGAGCAGACTTTTTGAAGAAGAAAAAATAAATTATATTGTAATAACTCCTAACGTAACCGACGAAACATTAACCAGCGAAAAACTGTACGAAAATGTGTTAAGGGAAGAATATGCCGTTGTATCGGAAAAATTTGCAAATATGCCGATAACCGAAATATTAAAAACTGTCGTAAGTAAAGTTTCTGAAATAAGAGATGTAAAAGTTTCGGATACGATGATACAGTTTATGGGCGAAAATGGCGTAATTCTTTCGGTTTATAAATTTGCGGACGGTACGGCTATTTCTTCCGTTAATTCGGACGGTGTTACGGAATATATTAGTCAAAATAATATCGATGGAACTATTACCGTAAACGGTGAAGAAGTTAATATTGCCAAAAGAGACAGCTTAAATCAACAGCAGGCGGAAATCGTTGCTGATGTTTTCCTTGATATGCAGGAATATTTTAAAACTCTCAGAGATAATGACAGAAGACGTAAAGCAGGCAAAGAACAGGAAGACGTATCCTATTTAAGAACAAAAATTGATTCCGAACTTAAAAAAATTACGGACTACGGTTTAAGAGAATCTTTTGAACATAAATTGGCAAAATACGGAACTCCGGTCAGTCGCGGTACATTCCAAAGATATGATACTCAGAAATGGTTGTACGAGGTAGGTTATGAAATTGCAGATGTTTTCAGTTTCTTTATTAAGGATCAGGATAAGTTTGCAAGAAATTTTCGTAATACCGCTTTTGGTGTGGCAATAGGTATCTTGTTTAAACCTTACGAATGGTTTATATTTTTCCAAGACAGAAATGAATTGGAAGAATCTCACGGAACGTTAACAAGAGAACAATTAATTGTCAGACCTATAGCCGCAGTAATTGAAACTGCCGTATTTATGGCAGTAGGTCTTTCAACAATGAATTTGTTGTGGATGGTGTTTGCTGTTTCGGTTGCGGACTTTTTGATTCATTTTATTTATAATGAAATTGTGATACATAAGGGGATGGACTATGCTACTTTTCAGGCGAAAGGCAGTCTTGTAAGCAGTGAAATTCTTAAAGAACTGTTAGGGAAAACCATTTTTTGTTTCAATGTTGAAAATGCCGACGATGAATCTTTAGAATATTCTCAATATGAAGGGTTCTTGAGACTTGAGGCTGTTACGAAGCAGGAAGCATATATTGTAAAACTTAAAGGCGAGGATATAGTGAATCTTTTTGAAGAACAGATTGTGAATGTGGAAAAAACCGATGACGGTGAATATATCATAGAAATTGTTAACAAATATACGAATAAGGAAGAAGAGGCAGAAGATACAATTAAACTTCATGCAAGAGAGTTTTTGGGGGATGCTGCAAAAACGGTTTCCGTAGAAGTAGAAACAGGAATGAAATATGAAAGAGGAGAAATAAAGAATGATGTTGTTGAATCTTCCATGAGACCTACGGAACAGAACGATGTCTTTGATCCGACAAAGTTGACAATGTCAGAACAGTTGGCATTGGAAAGAAAAGGTATTGAAGCATTGCTTGCCGGCAAAGTAAGTTTATCAATGTTGATAGCAGGTGCAAGTTCCAGAATGAATGTAAATGAAGCACCTCAGGCAATAAAAGATGTTGTTGCATCAGGTAAAACAGGAACAGGCGGAACTATGGGTTCTAAAGCTGCAGTTCCTATAACGGAAGATGGTATAACTTATCTTGAAGCATTTTTGTTAAATATTACAAGACTTCAGGAACAGTTGAAACAATTGGCCGAAAAATATGGTGCGGATGCAAGTAAATTAACCGAAAATGAAATTTTATTGATGACAAATGAAGATTACAGAGCAGAACATGAAGCAATGCTGAGAAGTTATTACGGAACACGGAATATTCCGGAGGAAGTAAGACTTTTTGAACAGCCTCTCGGCGCAAAATATATTGCAAATATCGGTGATACAAGAAAAATGAAAAGCAAATTTGATAATCCGGAAGATTATTATAAAGCTTTGTGGTATTCTGCACAGATAGCATTGGCATCAAAAGAAAATCCTGAAGTTATTTTGTCGCAAGAAAGAGATCCTCTTGGACATGGAGAATATTTCCATCAGTTGATTGAAAGCGGTGAATTGATGCATCTGATAATGTCCGGCAAACAATACATATATGTAAAAAATGTAGATAACTATGCAGCGAAGTTTGACAGAACATTTTTAATAGAGTTAGGTTATTTTATTCAGCAATCGGAAGAAAAAGGAATAAATTTTTTGTCGGAAGTTTCTCAAAGAGTTCCCGGCTTAAAAGGTGGTAGCTGGTTTGTTGATAAAGCAAGCGGCAGTCAATTTGCCGTGGAAGATCCTACATTAAATGCAACTATAGCATATTCGAAAGAAAAAGCCGAAACGGCAGAATCGTTAGGTGATACAAAACAATGGGGAAATTATACACAACAACTTTCAGTTCCTTCGTTCGGATTTAATGATGCTGTAGCATTTTATACTCCCGAATATGTCGCAAATTTATATTTGCGGGAAGGACAGACTTTAGAGCAGTTTATTGTAGAATATGATGCGGCATTGAAAGAAAAAGCAAAAGGTAATCTTAAACCTATACAGGAAATAGCTCAGAGAGGAAGATCGAAATTTCCTCAGCTTTTAGATCCTAAACCGGGTAAGAAAATTGTGACGGGACAGCAAGTAC
>CALGGE010000013.1 GCA_937916125.1 uncultured Elusimicrobia bacterium
CCATAAAGGGACAAAGAATACTTGGAATAAAATATTTAAGTAGCGAGCTGAAATATATTATTCCTATACGGTCTGTTTTTGGCTTCTAAGTCCTTTTGCTTTTACAAAAGTCTGTCCTTTCGGACTCCAAAAACATTTTTATATTAAGTTTACATTTTAATTATAACATAAAATTTAATTTTTATCAATCAAAAATTTTTCTTGACTATTTCTATAATTTAGTATAAAATTGGAATCACAATTTACGACCTCAAATTGGTAAAAGAAATGGAAAAAACACTATGATAAAAAATGCAACAAAAAATAATATGGAAATACAGATATTTAATCCTCCTGACAAAAATATTCAAAATCTTATTTATATTATCAGAGGCAAACAAGTTATGCTTGATAAGGATATTGCTCTATATTTTGGTGTAACTACAGGTAATTTAAATAAAGCTATGAAGCGAAATATAAATCGTTTTCCTGAGTATTTTTGTTTCTGTTTGACTAAAGAAGAATGTTCAAGCTTCCAATCTGGAATCTTGAATACCGGACGAGGTTATAATATAAAATATTTACCTTTTGTTTATACCGAACAAGGTGTGGCAATGTTGACTTCCGTTTTACATACGGACAGAGCTATTTCAGCAAGTATTAAAATAATTGAGGCTTTTGTTGAAATGTCTCGTTATTTAAAACAAAATCAGCAACTTTTACCATATGAAGAATTGAAAAATTTAATAAAATAATAACTTCTATTGCCGTTTGCCGTTGTCGTTAAACCGTTCAACTCTTCAACTGTCGTTGTTGTTCATTATACATTGTACATCATACATTGTACATTGCCGTTCCAAACTCTTCAACTTTTCAACTTTTCAACCAAATTCGCTTCACAAATTTTTATTTTTCCGGAGCTAAAAATTTCTTTGATTAACAAAATTTTTATGCTATAATATAAGACGTTGATTGAAGAAAACAAGTCGCAGTAAGGAACAAAATGGATAAACCCACTCCTTTAATGCAACAATATTTAAGTATCAAAGCACAATACCCTGACGTGATACTGTTTTTCCGTTTGGGCGATTTTTATGAAATGTTCGGCGATGATGCCGTAAGAGTTCATAATATTTTGGAAGTGGTACTTACCAAAAAACAGAACGATCCCATGTGCGGCGTACCGTATCATTCCGCAAATAATTATATAAGAAAACTCATTAAAGCAGGCTATAAAGTAGCAATTTGCGAGCAACTGGAAGACCCCTCAAAAGTGAAAGGTCTTGTCAAAAGAGGTGTGGTAAAAGTTATCACTCCGGGAACTCTGCTTGAAGAAAACTTGCTTGATTCAAGAAATAATAATTTCCTGATGTCTGTGGTGTTATGCAAACAAAATAATGTTTCCATAGCCGTAACTGATATTTCTACGGGAGAACTTTTTTCTTACAGGACAAATGTTTATAATCTTGAAAACGAAATTACAAAATATAAACCTAACGAAATTATAGCAAGCGAAAAAGATTCGAAAAATGAATTTCTTCAAAAAATATTTCATAAATTCGAGATACTTGTTTCACCGATAAAAGATATTTATGCCGATACAAAATACTGTGAAAGTTTTATAAAAAAAATTTTAAATGTGCAGGGCTTAACACATTTCAATATTGCCGATAAGCCCTATATAATTACGGCTGCCGGACTTATATATGTTTATATTCAGGAAAATCAACCGCAAACCATATCGATACTTAAAAATATAAAATATATCGAAACTAAAGACTATATGGTGCTGGATTCGGTTGCCATAAGGAACTTGGAAATATTAAGATCGCTTGCAACTTTCAAGCAGGACGGCTCTCTTATAGACGCAATAGATTCCACCATTACGCCTATGGGTGCAAGACTGTTAAGACAATGGCTTATCAGACCTCTTCTGAAAGTTTCCGAAATTCAAAAAAGACAGCAAAAGATAAAACTTTTCGTAGAGAACTCTTCTCTGAAAGATGATTTAAGAGCAGGTTTGCAATCCGTTTACGATTTGGATAGAATTTCGGCAAGGATAGTTTCCGGCTCCGCACATCCCAAAGAAATGCTTGCACTTAAAGATTCTCTTAAAACAATAATAAATATTTTGGAAAAGTTAAAAGATATAGAATATTTCTCCGACGAAAATATTGTGAATAAAGAAATAATTTTTAATGTTACGGATAAAATAGAAAACACCTTAAACCCCGAAGCACCGACATTTTTAAAGGACGGGAATGTTATAAAACAGGGCGTATCAAAAGAATTGGACGATTATCGTCTGTTAAATTTTGATGCAAAAAAATATATTTCCGATATGGAAGCCGAAGAGAAGAAAAAGACGGGAATAAATAATTTAAGAATAGGTTTTAATTCCGTTTTCGGTTATTATATCGAGGTAACAAAATCAAATATCGGTTCCGTTCCGGCAAACTATGTACGTAAACAAACGCTTACAAATTGCGAAAGATACATTACGCAGGAATTGAAAGAGCTTGAGGGAAAAATAATTTCCGCACAGGACAAAATAATAAAAATCGAAACCGAACTGTATTCCCGTTTAAGGCAGGAAATTGCAGAATATGCGGGAAATGTTCTGCGGATTTCCATGCAGGTAGCTGAATTGGATATCTATTTATCTTTTGCGGATAATGCGATAAAATATAATTATTGTTGCCCTGAAATTACCGACGGCAAAGAATTGATTTTGAAGGATGCCCGACATCCCGTTATTGAACGGATTTTGAAAGCCGGAAATTTTGTCGCAAACGATATAACATTAAACGATACTACCGACAGAGTAATGATTATTACAGGTCCCAATATGTCCGGGAAATCCACGTATTTAAGACAAACGGCATTAATAGTAATAATGGCTCAAACAGGTTCTTTTGTTCCGTGTTCTTCGGCGAAGATAGGTATAGTTGACAGAATTTTTACAAGGATAGGTGCAGGCGATAATTTGGCGGGCGGAGAATCCACGTTTATGGTGGAAATGGCAGAAACCGCAAATATTTTAAACCAATATACCGACAGAAGTTTGATAGTTCTTGACGAAGTCGGAAGAGGTACTTCCACTTATGACGGAATGTCCATAGCTTGGTCGATAATAGAGTCTTTTTGCAATATGTCCGAAAGCAGAAACAAAGGCGTAAAAGTTCTTTTTGCTACGCATTATTTTGAGTTGACAAGCCTTGCAAACAGCGGTAACGGTGTAGTCAACAAGAGCGTGGAAGTAAAAGAATGGAATAATAATGTTATTTTTCTGCATAAAATTATTGACGGTGCTGCCGACAAATCTTACGGTATTCACGTTGCAAAAATTGCGGGGCTTCCTCATAATGTAATAAAAAGAGCCAAAGAAGTTTTAAAAATTTTGGAGAAAAATTTAGGCAAAAACTCCGCAAAGGTTGAAGAAGAAATTTGGCAACCTGATTTTTTTACTTCCTTTGAACCTGAAATTTTGGTAGAATTAAATAATTTAGATGTAAATGCCTTAAAACCTATAGATGCACTAAACATACTAAATCAATGGAAAGAAAAATATAAAGGGGGCAAAATATGAAAAACAGAAGAAAACATCCCAGACTTCCCGTAATCAAAAACTTGGCAAAAGAAGTATTCATTTCTACGGATGCGGGCTTTTTCCCGGGATTATTGATGAATTTGTCTGCCGGCGGAACTATGTTGATGATGCATTCTGAAATTAAAGTAAACACGCAGGTTTGTTTGATATTTGATTTTGACTCCCTTAAAACCGATATGATAACCGGTAAAGTTACAAGAAACGAAAGGAAAAATCTCATTTGGAACACCGCAATAGCATTTACGGATATGAAAGACGAAGATTTTCAGAAAATAATTGAAATGTCGGAAGATTATACCGACTGCGAAAACAAAATTTCTTTGGGAGTTACAGACGTTTGTGATAAGAGTTGCCGTTATTACAGCCTGTGTGAAAAGAAACTGAAGATATAGCTTTTTATTTTTTATCGAATTTTTTTAAACCGGCATAAATTTTACTGATTTTGGCAACATATTTTTTTGTTTCTTTAAAAGGAACTTCGTCGGGATCATATTCTATAATAGGGTTTTCTATTCGCCATTTCTGTACATTGCCAAGCCCCGCATTATAAGAAGCAAGTATAAGATTTGTATTCTCTTCAAACATATCCGATAATATTTTAATGTAATAAACACCGGTCATAATATTGTAGTCGGGATCATATAATTTCTCTTCCGTAAAATCCGTACGATTTAAATACTTTTCCGCAACATCTTTTCCGGTCTGCGGCATTATCTGCATTAAACCCATAGCACCTTTTTTTGATTTGGCAGTAGGATTAAAGTTCGATTCCGCTTTTATAACGGATACGGCAAGAAGCGGATCTACTTTATATCGTTTACAATATTTTTCTATTGTCGGATAATATTTCAACGCTCTTTTTATATTGATAAACATATTAACGGATACGATCAACAAAAACAATATTAAGATGATTGATAATATTTTAAATAATTTCATTATTGTCGTTTATTGTGCATTGTATATTTGAGTGCGTTCCGCACTCATACTGTTGGGCAACACCTTTGTTATTTTTACGTCAACAATCTGTCCCGTTAAATCCATTTCGGAATTAAAGAAAACTTTTATGCTTTGGCTGTTTCTTGCTTCCGCCGTTTTAGTTTCGCTGTTATATTTTTCTACCAACACCTCAACGGTAGTGTCTATATATTTTTCGTTAATTTTTTTGGAAATAATATTGGAATCTTCCAGAAGAATATGGTGTCTTTTTTTTATAACGTCCAAAGGAACTTGGTTTGCCATTTTTGCCGCAGGCGTATCAGGTCGTGCGGAATATTTAAAAACAAAAAGCCCTCCGAACTGCAACTTGCGTGAAGCGTTAAACGTATCTTCAAAATCTTTATCCGTCTCGCCGGGGAACCCTATAATTATATCGCTTGTTATATTAATGTCCGGAACTTTATTTTTAATTTTTTCGTACAAAGTTTCGTACTGTTCGTAAGTATATTTTCTGTTCATTGCCTTTAAAATGTTATTTGAACCTGACTGTAAAGGCAAATGTATATGACGGCATATCTTTTTATTTTTCGCTATTTCGTCTATAAGTTCGTCCGACAAATCTTTCGGATGGTTAGTCATAAATCTTATTCTTGTAACATTTTCAAGTTCGGAAATTTTTCTTAACAGCCCGGTAAAATTTACACCGCCGAAATCGTAAGAGTTTACGTTTTGTCCGAGAAGAATTATCTCTTTGGTTCCTTTATCGACAGTTCTTTTTACTTCGTCCGAAATTATGTTGTAGTCGATACTCTGTTCGGGCCCGCGTACATAAGGAACTATGCAATAAGAACAGAAATTACTGCACCCTCGCATAATGGTAATATATTTAAAAACCTCCGTACATCCGCTGTTTCTGTCGTTGTTTACCGTAAGTTGTCGTTTTGTTACAAATCTTTTTACCGTCTTGGCAAAGTTATCAAAATCTTTCGCACCCAGCACAAAATCCACATATTTACATCTGGCTTTTATTTCTTTTGAGGCATACTGTGCCATACATCCGACAACGCCTATTACCAAATTCGGATTTTTATCTTTCAGCTCTTTCCATCTGCCTAAAAGAGAATATGCTTTATGTTCTGCGGAAAATCTCACCGAACAAGTATTAACTATCACCATATCGGCGTCAAAACAGCTGTCGCAACGTTCCAATCCCTGTTGCAACAAAAATTCCGACATTTTATCGGAATCGTTAACGTTCATTTGACAACCTAATGTTTCTACGTAAAATTTCATTTCTTATATTTTTTCTTTTGCAACTTTTTGTAAATATTTCCCATAAGCCGAATTGAAAAGTTTTGAATTTTTCAACAGTTGTTCTTTATCGATAAAACCTTTTCTGTATGCGATTTCTTCAAGACAGCTGACCATTATCCCCTGTCTTTGCTCTATGGCTCTGATAAACATTGAAGAATCAAGTAAAGATTCGTAAGTCCCGGCATCAAGCCACGCAAACCCTCTTCCGAAAAGTTCAACGGAAAGTTTATTTTTTTTCAGATAGACATTGTTTATGTCGGTAATTTCAAGTTCGCCTCTTGCCGACGGTTTTATGCTTTTTGCTATTTCAACAACATCATTATCGTAAAAATATAAGCCCGTTACGGCCCAATTGGATTTCGGCTCTTGCGGTTTCTCTTCTATCGATACGGCTTTGTTATTCTCGTCTATTTCTACTATTCCGTACCTGTTCGGATCTTCAACGGAATAAGCAAATATCGTTGCACCGTCTTCCTGTTTGGAAACGTTTTCAAGTTTTTTTGAAAGTCCGTGTCCGTAAAAAATATTGTCTCCCAATACAAGAGCTACGCTGTCTTTACCGATAAAATCTTCACCCAAAATAAATGCCTGTGCCAGCCCGTCGGGCGACGGTTGTTCTTTGTAAGATATATTTATTCCGAATCTTTTTCCGTCGGAAAATAATTCTTTAAATTTGGGCAGTGCATCCGGCGTGGAAATAATAAGAATATCTTTTATCCCGGCAAGCATAAGCGTGGAAAGCGGATAATAAATCATGGGTTTGTTATACACAGGTAATAACTGTTTTGATACAACGGATGTCAACGGATACAATCTTGTCGCTTTACCGCCTGCCAAAATAATTCCTTTTCTCATAAAATCTCCTAAAAGTTTATTCTTTCTTTTTCCACTACCAACGGTTTTTTGTCAATTCTTGTGTATATTGCGGAAACATATTCGCCCAAAAGCCCGAGACAGAACAACTGTACCGAACCTAAAAAAGTAATACTGATAATTATTGGTGCTAACCCCATGGAAAATGTGTACCAGTTTATTATTTTCCATACTAAATAAAAAATTGATACGGCAAAAGTTATAACCGACATCGTAAAGCCTATAATTGCCATTATTCTTAACGGAACTTTACTGTTTTTTACAAGCCCGGTCATACCCATATCGTACAGCGTATAAAAACCGTTTGTCGAAGTTCCTCTTTTTCTTAAAGGCTGGCTGAACCGAACATAATCTCTTTTAAAGCCCACTTCACAAATAAGCCCTCTGTAGTACGGATAGGGGTCATCAATTTTTTTTATTATATCAACAACACATTTATCTGTCAGCCCGGAGCCGGTACAGTTCTGTGCAAGTTCAACGCCGGTATCGGTAATTTTGTAAAGAATTTTATAGTAAAGCTGTCTTAATTTATATATTAAAAAATTCTCTTCGCTGTCTTTTTTCTGCAGAAGAACAACTTTATTCCCCTGTTCCCATTTTTCTATCAAATCGCTTATCAGTTCGGGCGGGTCCTGCAAGTCGGAGGCAATGCTTATAACGGCGTCGCCCGTTGCCGCCCTGATTGCATTAAACGGAGAACGAATATGTCCGAAGTTTCTGGAATTGATAATAACTTTAACTCTTTTATCTTTGTCGGCAAGCTCTCTCAGTTTTTTCTCTGTTCCGTCGGAAGAACCGTTATCGACCAGAATAAATTCAAATTCGTATTTGTCTTTAAATTTATTAAACTGTTCGCAAACTCTGTTATACAGCTCGTCGAGGTTTGATTCTTCGTTATAACAGCTGGATACTACGCTTACTTTTTTCATTATACCTCTATTGCGATATTATCTTTTAAATTTATACTGCGTTGCAGCTCGCCTTATGTACCTTGTTCATTTGTACACTGCGGCTCGCTGTCGCCTTGTATAAATTTAAAATATTTCATCGCGTCAAAAATTGCAAATTATTTATTGCAATTTTTGAATTGCATTTCGTCTTAAATCTTAAAGTCTCTGAAATCGCTACGCGATTTCTTAATCTCTCTGAATTTTAAAATAATCGGTGTGCCCTGAAACGAAAATCTTTCTCTTAAAATATTTTCCAAATATCTTTTATACGAAAAATGAACAAGCTCCAAATCATTAACGGCGAATCTAAAAGTAGGCGGTTTCGTCAAAGGCTGTTCAACTTCTTTAATTTTCAAAGCTTTTCCTTTTCTGGAATACGGATTTTTGTCGGTGGCATACCTTAACATTTCGTTCAGTTCTTCCTGAGGAACCATCTTTGTGTATTCTTTGTAAATCAAAGGTATAAGTCTGAAAATTCTGTCTATTCTCAGTTTTGTTTTTGCGGAAATAAAAATAATGTCCGCCCAAGTTAAAAATTTAAATTTCTCTTCCAGCTGTTGCTGAAATAAACGTACTCTGTCTTCCTTATCTTCAATTAAATCCCATTTGTTGACGGCAACTATACAGGGCTTTTTCTTCTCGATAATCATTCCGGCAATTTTTGCTTCCGTCTCGCCTATTCCCTGCTCGGCATCCGCTACAAGTACGGCAATGTCCGCCTCGTCAAGTGCGTAGTTTGTACTGAGCGTGGAAAGATATTCCAAATCATCTTTCTGTTTGTTGCCTCTGTGAAGACCGGCCGTATCTACCAGCAAATAGTCCGTCCCGTTATATGTTGCATGTACCGAAAGAGAATCTCTCGTCGTGCCGGGAATATTATGTACTATACATCTTTCCTGATTTACCAAAGAATTAACCAAAGAAGATTTACCGACGTTGGGTTTTCCCACAAAAATTATTTTTAATAAATTATCTTTTGTTTCCGCAGTATCCGTATCTCCTATCTGTTCGCATATCGCTTCAAGAAGTTCGTTCATATTTCTTCCGTGTGTGGAAGATACCGAAATTATATTTTCAAATCCGAGTTTATAAAATTCGTAACTTTTTACTTCATCGCGAAAATTGTCTGTTTTATTTACTACCAGTATTACGGGTTTTTTGCTTGCTCTGACGGCTTTGGCAATAGTCGGTTCATACGGATGTATTCCCGTTTTCCCGTCAACGACAAAAAGAATAATATCGGAAGTTTCTATGGCGGTATTCAGCTGTCTGCTCATGGATTGCGAAAATTCCGTCACGTCATTGCTCCAGCCCGCAGTATCGGTAACGATAAAATGTTTATCTTTCCAGACAACTTCATAATCGTTCCTGTCTCTGGTTGTTCCGGCAATATCGTGGACGATGGCTTTCTTTCTGCCGATAAATCTGTTAAATAATGTCGATTTCCCGACGTTAGGTCTGCCGACAATAGCTACTTTCTTATACATTATCATACCTCAAAATTTACTTATTGTTAATTATATCATATTAGAAGTTTCTAAGCAATTTTTTTACCGAAATATTTTAGAAATAAATTGCCGTCGGTTCTTCCGAAAAAATTCTGAAAACTTAAATCGGAGACTGTTTTGGTGTATCCCTGTGATGTAAAAATTACGGTTCTTGTAATTTCGTGAATCGGTGTTAATGCACCGATAAGGAAAGCAATTATTAATATAACATATAGCAATTTATAGGTTTGTCTGAACTTTCGACTTTCAAACACTTTAATAACCATAAGGCACAACAGTACAAGTGCGGGGATGGTTGCCCGCATACAAAAATCCCACGTAGCACCTATGGTAATAAAAGGATATACAAGAAAACATACAAAACACATATAGTACAAAATATTTCTTTTGTGTTTTAAATAAATAATTGTCAGATATATTCCTACTTCAAAAAAGAAAAATGTTACAAGCCACTCGCAAATAAATGTATTTTGTAACAACGTCATTCCTTCGGTATGTTCGGTAGCGATATTGCCCGTCAAATAAGGAACCATCACGGCGGAAACAAACAGCGTTCCGACGATATTCTGAAATGTCAACGATGATACTATCGTGCTTTTAATATTTTGTAAGGCTGTTTTAAAATAGTTGTACGTTTTTCCGTTTTTAAAATACCAAAATAACACAAACGGCAAAAGTCCCGCCGCAGGGAAAGTACTGCATATAAGCATACACGAATAAATAAAGAACAAACTCTTATTGTTTTTCTCGTTATACATCAACATTACGGCCAGCCATGCCGGTATCGCCTGATTAAATACCCAAAACAGCTGTGTGGTAAAGCTGGAAAACTGATATCTTCCGTACCACCATTCCATATGAGATATCGGTGTAAAGGCGTAATTTAATTTTTGCATGGCGATACAACCTAAAAAGTCCATCCCGCTGAAGAAAATAAAAACAAATATCGGCAAATAATTTTTCCTTTTTACGTTTTGAAGCAAAAGACAGAAGAAAAGAAATATTCCCGTTGTTGCCCATAACACCTGAAACAGATATCCCAATTCAATACTTTGAAGAAGTTTCCCGACGATAGCACTCGGCATCCAAAAGCCTATGTAGTAAGTTAATATCACGGAATATTCGTAATATACTACAGGCCATTTATCCGCTACAAGAATTTCAAATAAAGGGTTTCTGCATTTGTGATCCGCATTTTGAAAAGAAAGGCATCCTATGCCCGACAGATAAACCCATAAAAGAGCTATAACAAATATACTTATCGTAAAAAGAATCTGTTTCCTGTCATTTGGTGCCCAAATTTCAGGTGCGTTTTTGCAGGTGAAATATAGACTTATCAAAATAATTGTCGCTCCGATAATTGCCGTAGGTAAATTACACCAGCCCGTAACAAAAATAAGAGTGGAAAGTACAAGATAAATATACGAAATTACGGGAATCAGCTTGGATTTTTTTGTTAAGTTCATAATTTGGCAATCCTTAAAAATTAATTATTTATAAAATAACATGGTTATTTTGTTAAAGCTGTCGGTTATCAGCAATATGCCTATTGCCATCAACAAAATTCCCGAAATTATTTCTATTGTTCTGTAATATCTTTTTATAAAATTAAATATTGTCAAAAACTTATTGATAAACAGTGCCGTCAAAATAAAAGGTACTCCCAAACCTAACGAGTAAGAAATTAAAAGTATCGCTCCTTTATTTACCGTTTCCTGAGTGGAAGCAAGTACAAGTATTGACGACAAAATAGGCCCTACGCACGGAGTCCAGCCTATGGCAAAAGCACATCCTATAAAAAATACGGTAATATAATTGACGTTTTGTTCCATAGGTTTAAAAAAAGATGTTTGTTTGTAAAGGAAAGATATTTTAAATATTCCGGCAATATGCAGCCCGAAAATTATTACCGTTATCCCTCCTATCCATCTTAAAATATTTATATTGTTTAGAAAGAAAGAGCCTATATATGTTGCCGACACGCCGAGAATAACAAAAACGGTTGTGAACCCCGCAACAAAAACAACGGACGATAAAAAGATTTTTAAAAGATTATTTTTCTCTGATAGTCGGTTAAGCGAAATACCCGTAACAAGGGTAATATATGCCGGAATAAGCGGCAGCACGCACGGGCTGACAAAAGTTAAAATTCCTGCGACAAAACCGGTAAGTATAGAAACGTTTTCCATTGTTCTGTTTTATTATGATATTTTCAGCATTCTTTCTATAGGCAGGCGGGCACGTTCGGCGATTTCTGCGGGAACTTTCACTTCATTGGTCATATTTTCAAGAACATTAACCACCTTTTCCAAAGTGTTTTTTTTCATATTCGGGCATACCGCCAAATCCGTAACGGGATAGAACTTCTTATCGGGGTATGTACGCTGAAGTTTAAATGTTATCTCGTTTTCCGTCCCGATAATGAATTCGCCATGACTGCTTTTTGCGACATAGTTCAAAATGCCCGTTGTCGATAATACTTCGTCGGCAAGAGCAACAGTTTCGGGACAGCACTCGGGATGTACCAAAAACCTGGCATCGGGATGTTTCTTTTTCTGCTCGATAACATATTCCGGAAGCATTTTCATATGAGTAGGACAGAACCCGTTCCACAAAATAAGTTTTTTATTTAGAACTTTCTGTGCGTAAGAACCTAAGTTCCTGTCGGGGCAAAAAATAATTTTATCGTTTTGAACGGATTTAACGACATTTAAGGCATTTGACGACGTGCAACAAATGTCCGTTTCGGCTTTTACCGCTGCGGATGAATTGATATATGTTACTACCGTAGCACCGGGATTTTCTTTTTTAAAATTTATCAATTGTTCGGCAGTTATCATATCAGCCATCGGACAGCCTGACTGTAAATCCGGAAGAAGAACTTTTTTATCGGGACACAAAACAGATGCTGTTTCCGCCATAAAATGAACACCGCAAAAAACTATAACATCCGCATTTGTATTGGCGGCTTTTCTGCTCAGTTCCAGAGAATCTCCGGTAAAATCCGCAATATCCTGCAATTCTTTGCGTTGATAGTTATGTACTAAAATAACGGCATTTCTGCTCTTTTTTAACTCCGCTAATTTATTTAACATAATGGTGTCCTTTGGTTAATATTGAATTTGTTACTACATCGTAATATTTTTATCTTCAATTCTACACTATTTTTTGAAATAAATCAACACTTTTAAAATATTTTGCCGGTAATGCAATAAACGCATTAGAATAATATTTTTGTATTAAATTTTCATAAAACAGAAAATTTCTTTGCTTAGCAAAATTTTTTATGCTATAATTATGGCAATATGACGGCTTATAAATTTTTAAAAAATTTAATTTTAATTAATAATTAACGATACAATTTAAGAATTGCAGATTGTTACGGGAGAGTGCATTATGGATCCGAAAGAACTTAATCAACATTTATTCAGTTTGATATCTATGTTTGCTTCTGCCTGCTGGCAACAGTTAGGCAAAATGCCAAGTCAGGTTGACGGCAAAATTAATAAAGATTTAAAAGCGGCTCAAGTTACCATAGATATGCTCGGAATGTTAAAAGAAAAGACAAAAGGTAATTTGACCAAAACGGAAGAAAAATTGCTGGAAGATACTATTTCCAATCTGCAGATGAACTACGCCGACGAAGCAGCGAAAACGACCGACGATAAGAAAGACGTAAGCACGGAAGCTCAACAACAGCAAACGCCGAAAGCTACGGAAGAGAAGTAATGAATAATACTCAATTGGAACGGTATTCACGACATATTTTGCTGAAAGAAATCGGATTTAACGGACAGAATAAACTTCTTTCATCAAAAGTTTTGATTATCGGTGCAGGCGGGTTAGGTTCGCCGTCGGCAATGTATTTGGCTGCGGCAGGGGTAGGCACAATAGGTATTGCCGACAATGATAAAGTTTCTCTTTCGAATTTACAAAGACAAATTATTCATTCAACCGACAGATTGGGAAAAGATAAAACCGAATCTGCAAAAGAAACAATAAACAGACTAAATCCCGACGTAAAAGTGAATGTTCATAATATTTTTGTCTCTTCGGAAAATATAGCGGATATTATAAAAAATTACGATTTTGTTATTGATGCCGTCGATAATTTTGAAGCAAAATTTTTGATAAACGATGCGTGCGTTATTAATAAAAAACCGTTTTCCCATGCGGGCGTCGTAGGGTTCGGCGGACAGATGATGACATATGTTCCCGATAAGGGAGTTTGTTACAGATGTGTGTTTAAAGAACCGCCTCAGGCAGACTGCGTACAAAATTGCAGACAGAACGGAATATTGGGGGCTGTTGCGGGAGTTATAGGAACTTTGCAGGCTGTGGAAGCCGTAAAATATTTGCTGAATACCGGAGATTTGTTAACGGGTTGTTTGCTTACTTATGACGGGCTAAAAGCGGAATTCAGAAAAATAAAACTGCCCGAGAAAGTTAACGACTGTCCGGTATGTATTAAAGGAATATAAAAACCGGAGTAAAAAAGGAGAGTGTATGGATAACAGTACGACTCAGGTGAAAACAATTTCCGCGGAAAAGTTTATAAGCCTTAATCAAAGCAAAATTTGCGTTATTGATTTAAGAGAGAAAGATGCCGTGTTGGTACATCCGTTTACAAACGCTTTGAATTTTCCTTTTTCAACAATTTGGTCCGATATTGACGATATCCCGAAAGATAAGCCCGTATATGTTTTCTGCCATACGGGAGAATTAAGCAAAGAAATCGTCTCAATTCTTTCCGAAAGAGGTTATGACGCCACAAATATAGAGGGCGGATATGCCGCAATTTTTAACGAAGTTTCCAAAAATCCTATCCGTCTTGACGCAAAAAATTTAAAATGTCCGGGACTTATCATAAAAGTTTCTGACGCCGTAAAAAAATCTTTCGAAAGACAGCACGTTGTTGTTGAATCAACCGAACATTCTTTTAGTTCCGATATTGCCGTGTGGTGCGAACGAACGGGGAATAAACTTGTAAGCATAAACAACGATAACGGTGTTGTTTGTGCGGAAATTGAAAAAAATTCTCAAAAACAAATAAATAAAAATAATCTTGTCGTCGAGAATAACGGTAAAAATTTTATTATATTCAGTTGTGATTTGGATAAAGCCATTGCAGCTTTTATTATGGCAAACGGTGCCGCCGCAATGGGACGTAACGTAACGATGTTTTTTACCTTTTGGGGATTAAATATTTTAAGAAAACCCAAAAAAGTCAGTACGACAAAAACTTTTGTTGAAAAAATCTTTTCTTTTATGATGCCGAGAGGAACAAAAGAACTCGGGCTTTCCCGTATGAATATGGGCGGTTTAGGTGCGGAGATGATACGTAAAATTATGAATGAAAAGGAAATATCTTCATTGGAAGATCTTATAAAAAGTGCCGTTTCTCGCGGTGTAAAACTGATTGCCTGTAAAATGACTATGGATATTATGGGAATACAGGAAAAGGAACTTATTGACGGCATAGAATTCGGCGGTGTTTCTTCTTTCCTCGGTGCTGCCGAAAAATCCGATATGAGCTTGTTTATATAAAAATCACTTTACAACTCTTAAACTGTCGTTTGTAGTTTAAACTTTTCAACTATTCAACTTTTCAACTCTTCAACTTTTCAACTGTCTTTCTGTCATGCTGAGCTTGTCGAAGCATCTCGTCGTTCCCATCTCTCAAATTTGCTTGCTTCGTTGCACTTTTGTATTTTGTAGTGCGTGCTTACGTCAAGAAAATCCGTCATTATTTGAATATCATTATCAATCAGTTTTGTCTTGTCGTAAGTAGTTCTGAACTGAAATCCTATTCCGGAATTTTTGATCAATTCTATACTTTTCTTAATATTATCAATGTTTACCGAAACTCCGCATACAAGATTGTATTTGTCGAAAGGAGCTTTTATATCCATTGCAATATAATCAATAAGTTTGGCGTCGATAAGTTTCTTCAGAATATCCGGGTTTGAACCGTTTGAATCTAACTTTACCAAAAAGCCCATATCTTTTACTTTTTTTATAAAATCAATCAGGTCCGGCTGAAGAGTAGGCTCACCGCCGGTTATTACCACACCGTCGAGTTTACCTTTCCTTGTTTCAAGAAAAGCAAAAACTTCTTCCTCAAATATGGGAATTTGATAAAGTTGAGGATAAATAAGTTCGGGGTTATGGCAATACCCGCAGCGAAAATTGCAGCCTTGAGTAAAAATTATGGCTGCAGTTTTCTGCGGGTAATCTATAAATGATATTTTTTGTAAGCCACCGATTCTCATAAAATTCTCTCTGAAAATTTTGATGTATAGAGGTATAGATGTTTGTACCTCTATACATCTTTCATCCGCTTAAGCGATTTTTTCTTTTTTGCAGGTTTTTCTGATTTTAAATTCTTCCTGTTTTCCTTCGTTCCACTGAGCTACAGGTCTTAAATATCCTACAACTCTGGAATATACTTCGCAATTTGCTCCGCAGTGAGGGCAAACATGCACTTCACCGTTCTGATATCCGTCATTCGGACATACGCTGAATGTAGGAGTAATTGACATATAAGGAAGTTTATAGTTTGTAAATGCCGTCTTAATGAAGTTCTTCATAGCTTCGGTATCTGCAATTTTTTCACCGATAAACATATGCTGAACGGTTCCGCCTGTATAAAGTGCCTGAATTTCATGCTGAAGTTCAAGAATTTCAAATAAATCGTCGGTATAATTTACCGGAAGCTGAGTGGAATTCGTATAGAAAGGAGGTTTGTTTTCCTTTACGGCATCCATATTTGCAAATATAATGTCGGAATATTTCTTCCTGTCTATTTTTGCAAGTCTGTAAGAAGTCCCCTCGGCAGGCGTTGCTTCAAGGTTATAAATATTTCCTGTTTCTTCCTGATACTTCTGCATTCTCTCTCTCATGAAAGACATTACTTTATATGCAAAAGCTTTACCTTTTTCGCTTGCGATATTTTCTTTAAGGAAGTTCAAGCAACATTCGTTTACGCCCACTACACCGATGGTTGAAAAATGGTTTTTCCAATAGCAACCGAATCTCTGTTTAATGTTTCTTAAATAGAAGCTCATATACGGATAGAGGTTCTGATCTGTAAGTTTTTCAAGAACTTTTCTTTTTATTTCCAAGCTTTCTTTTGCGGTGTCCATTAACACAGTAAGTCTGTCAAAGAAATCTTTTTCATCTTTTGCAAGATAGCCCAAACGAGGCATATTTAAAGTTACCACACCTATTGAACCGGTTAAAGGCGATGCACCGAAAAGTCCGCCGCCTCTTCTTCTGAGTTCTCTGTTATCAATTCTAAGTCTGCAGCACATACTTCTTGCATCGTCGGGATCCATATCGGAATTAACAAAGTTTGCAAAATAAGGAATACCGTACTTTGCCGTTATATCCCACAAAAGTTTAAGTTCCGGGTTGTCCCAATCGAAATCTTTGCTTATGTTATATGTAGGTATAGGGAAGCTGAATACTCTGCCCTTTGCGTCGCCTTCAAGCATAACTTCGAGGAAAGCTTTGTTGAGCATATCCATTTCTTTCTGGAAATCGCCGTAAGTTTTCGGCTGAGGTTTCCCGCCGATGATAACTGCTTCATCCTTATAATGTTTTGGAACTTTCAAATCGAAAGTTAAGTTTGTGAATGGAGACTGAAACCCTACTCTTGTAGGTACGTTTAAATTAAACAAAAATTCCTGTAACCCCTGTTTTACTTCCGCATAAGTTAAATTGTCATAGGCGATAAACGGAGCAAGCAATGTATCAAAGCTTGAAAATGCCTGTGCTCCTGCAGCTTCACCCTGCAACGTAAAGAAGAAATTTACAATTTGTCCGAGTGCCGATTTAAAATGTTTTGCCGGGCGGGATTCTACTTTTCCCGCAACACCTTTAAAGCCCGTAACGAGTAAATCATACAAATCCCAACCTACACAATATACACCTAAAATTCCCAAATCGTGAATGTGAAGGTCTCCATCGCTGTGAGCATGTTTAATGTTTTCCGTATATATTTTGTTGAGCCAGTAAGTTTTACTTACTTCGGAAGAAATATAATTATTTAACCCCTGTAAGGAATAAGACATATTGCTGTTTTCTTTAACCTGCCAATCTTTTTTATAAATGTATTGGTCAACCAAATCAACATTAAATGCCGATACAATATCTCTCATTTTTGCATGCTGATCTCTGTATATAATAAATGCTTTTGCGGATGCTTTATAAGGAGAATTCAACAAAACTTCTTCGACGATATCCTGTATTTGTTCTACGGTAGGTTTGTCGGATGCTACCGTTTCCTGTGCGATACTTAAAACTTTTACCGTTAATTTGGATGCTATATCTTCGCCGAACTCTTTTGTTGCCTGACCTGCTTTTAAAATAGCCTGTTGGATTTTCTTAAAATCGAATTTTTCTTCTTTCCCGTCTCTCTTCAAAATACTGTCGAATACCGATAATACTTTCTCCATTTGCTTTTCTCCTTTTCTTGTTATTTTATTTTTCTGCTTGTTTTTTATTGTATTACGAATTGCTATTTGTGAAAAATTTGTGAAATTGAAAATTGTAAGACAGATTATAAAAAAATTTTTTTTGTTTGTCAAGCAAAAAACACTAAATATGGTCTTTTTATATATAAATACCCCCTACAGGTAGTGGTGGTTGACTGTAGATCGGAAGAGCGTCGTGTAGGGAAAGAGTGTAGATCTCGGTGGTCGCC
>CALGGE010000014.1 GCA_937916125.1 uncultured Elusimicrobia bacterium
TGTACATTGTACATTATACATTATACATTGCCGTTGTCGTTTGCCGTTTAAACTCTTCAACTGTTCAACTGTATTTTCGTTTCTAATTTCACAGGGAGGACAAAATGCCTAACTTTATACCGACAGTAATTGACAGAAGCAGTAACGGTTCAGTCGGTTACGATATATATTCCAGACTTTTAAAAGACAGAGTAATTTTCGTCGGCGGTGCGGAAGGTGCCGTAACAACGGATTCCGCAAATGCATTGATTGCACAGCTTCTGTATTTGGACGCCGAAGATAATACAAAAGATATCAATCTTTACATAAACTCTCCCGGAGGTATGGTTACCGCGGGGCTTGCGGTTTATGATACCATGCAGTACATAAAAAGTCCTATTACTACCATATGTATGGGTATGGCAATGTCTTTCGGTGCCGTTCTTCTTGCGGCAGGCAGCAAAGGCAAAAGATACGCTCTTGAACATTCCAGAATAATGATTCATCAGCCGTTAATTTACGGTGGCGGAATATCGGGACAGGTTACCGATATAGAACTGGAAGCTAAAGAACTTGTTATCACAAAGAGCAAACTTGCCGATATTTTGGCAGCTCATACCGGACAACCTAAAGAAAAAATAATTGCCGATACCGAGAGAAACTATTATATGTCTGCACAGGAAGCAAAAGAGTACGGAATAATTGACGAAGTTATACTTTCAGGGAAAAAATAAAAATGGCAAATGATAACGATAATAAATTTACCGAACAAAAGTGTTTGTTTTGCGGTAAACCGAGAACCGCAGGGAAGAAATTTATCGGCGGTGGCGGAGCTATAATCTGTTCCGATTGTATCAAACGTTCCAACGATATATTAAACAGCATTGAAAAAAAAGAAGAAGAACAAAAAACCGAACAAAAACCGATAATAAAGCCCGTCCCCAAACCGAAAGACATAAAAAAGTTTTTGGACAGTTATGTCGTCGGACAGGATAATGCTAAAAAAGTTTTGTCGGTTTCCGTTTATAACCATTACAAAAGAATTCAAACAAATATCAATTTGGAAAATGATGTTGAATTACAGAAATCCAATATTCTTTTGTTGGGACCGACCGGAACAGGTAAAACATTGCTTGCTCAAACTTTGGCAAGAATGCTTGACGTTCCTTTTGCAATAGCCGATGCTACAACTCTTACGGAAGCAGGTTATGTCGGCGACGATGTTGAAAATATTCTTACACGTCTTTTACAGAATTGCAAATATGATGTTAAAAGAGCCGAAACGGGAATTGTCTATATAGATGAAATAGATAAAATTGCAAGAAAATCCGAAAACAAATCCATCACAAGAGATGTTTCCGGCGAAGGCGTTCAGCAGGCTCTTTTAAAAATTATAGAGGGAACGGTTTCCGATGTCCCTCCTCAGGGCGGAAGGAAACATCCTCAGCAGGAAAATATAAAGGTTAATACAACAAATATTTTATTTATTTGCGGCGGAGCTTTTGACGGGTTGGAAAAAATAATAGAAACCAGGCTTAACAAAAAGATTATAGGTTTTGATACGGTTCGGGAAACTTCAAAAGAAGATAAACTTTTAAACAAAGATAAAATGTTTGCACAGGTTGATACAAGAGATTTAATCAAATACGGCTTAATACCGGAACTTGTCGGCAGACTTCCCGTTGTATCTACGCTTGAACATCTTTCCGTCGATGATTTGGTACATATTTTAACCGAACCGAAAAATTCAATAGTGAAACAGTACAAGAAGATGTTTGAGATGGAAGGAATAGAGTTAATTTTTGAGCCGGAAGCATTAAGGGAAATCGCAACAATTGCCATAAACAAAAAGTCCGGTGCAAGAGGTTTGCGTTCCATGATAGAAGAAGTTTTGAATGAGACTATGTTTGAAACTTTTAACGAAAATATATTAAAGCAGTGCGTAGTAACTGCCGACACGATAAAGAATAAAACAAAACCGAAGTTTATATACAAAGAAAGTTGAAATCGCCGTTGCAGTTTGTAGTTGTCATTCTGAACGTAGTGAAGAATCTCGTTGTTGCAGTTGTAGTTGAAACTTTTCAACTGTTCAACTCTTCAACTCTTCAACTGCAGTTGCCGTTCATTGTACATTATACATTATACATTATACATTATACATTGCCGGGGGGTTATATGAGCGAAACACAAAATAAATTAAGTTCTATCCCGAAAGTTTTACCTATGCTTCCCGTAAGGGACGTAGTAGTTTTTCCGTCGATGGTACTTCCTTTGGCCGTAGGCAGAGATAAGTCTATCAGAGCTTTGGAAGAAGCTATGACCACCAACAGATATATTTTTATCGCCACACAAAAAAATCTTCAAATAGAAGAACCTACTCCCGATGATATTTTTCATATAGGTTCAATATGTGAAGTCCTTCAAATGCTGAAAATGCCCGACGGAACTTTAAAGATTCTTATAGAATGCGTCGCAAGAGCCGAGTGGACGGAGTTTAAGCTCAGCGACAGAGGATATATTGAAGTAGGTTTAAATGTCTTTAACGAAGAAATAGAACGTACTCCCGAACTTGAAGCCGTCATGAGAAGAATGATAGCTCTTTTCGAACAGTACGTAAGGCTCAATCCAAGGATGCCTATGGATATTTCGATATCCGTTTCCAATATTCAGGATCCGTCCAAACTTGCGGATACAATAGCCGCACATATCTCGATAAAAAACAGTGAAAAACAGATGATATTGGAAGCAATTAATCCTCTTGCCCGTTTGAATAAAATAATTGAAATTTTAAATTCCGAAATAGAAATATTGAATATTGAAAGAAGAATTCAAACGAGAGTAAAAACTCAAATAGAGAAAAATCAGAAAGAATATTATCTTAACGAACAGATGAAAGCCATTCAGAAAGAGTTGAAACAGAAAGATGAAAACAGCAAGGAAATTGACGAGTTAAGGGAAAAGATAAAAGCAAGTTCCATGAGCAAAGAAGCACGTGAAACTGCCGAAAAAGAACTTGGCAGAATGGAAAAAATGGTTGCTCAGTCGCCTGAAGCAAGCGTTATAAGAACATACATTGAATGGTTGCTTGATTTACCTTGGAAAAAGCTTACCGAAGATAATCTCGATTTGGTTCGTGCCAAAGAAATTCTCGACGAAGATCATTACGGTCTTGATAAAGTAAAAGAAAGAATTATAGAATATTTGGCGGTACTTTCCAGAGTTAAAAAAATCAAAGGTCCTATTCTTTGTTTCGTAGGACCTCCGGGTGTCGGTAAAACTTCCATAGCAAAATCGGTTGCAAGAAGTCTCGGCAGAAATTTTGTAAGAATTTCCATGGGCGGTGTTCGCGACGAGGCCGAAATAAGGGGACACAGAAGAACTTATATCGGTTCAATGCCGGGCAAAATTATTCAATCCATGAAGAAAGCAGGTTCAAGCAATCCTGTCTTTATTCTCGACGAAATAGATAAAATGGGCAGTGACTGGAGAGGTGATCCGTCGGCGGCACTTCTTGAGGTGCTCGATCCGGAACAGAACTATGCGTTCGGAGATCATTACCTTGATGTCGATTATGATTTGTCGGATGTTATGTTTATTACGACGGCAAATACGTTAAGTAATATTCCCAATACTTTGTTGGACAGGCTTGAAATAATCAGATTTTCAGGTTATACGGACGAAGAAAAGCTTCTTATCGCAAAGAAGTTTTTACTCAGGAAGCAGATGAAAGATCACGGCTTGAAAGAGGGCGAAATCGTAATTGACGACAGTGCCATAAATGAAGTTATCGCAAGTTATACACGTGAGGCAGGAGTAAGAAACCTCAACAGAGAAATTGCAAACCTGTGCAGAAAAGCGGCAAAAGAACTTGCTCTTGAAAAGAAAAACACCGTTAAGATTGCGGCAAAAAATATCGAGAAGTTTTTGGGAGTTCCTCATTACGAAAGAGAGAAAATTTCCGAAAATGATGTAGGTGTTGTTACCGGTCTTGCGTGGACGGAAGTCGGTGGAGAAACTCTTACAATTGAAGTCAATAAGATGAAAGGTAAGGGGGTGCTTAATCTTACCGGACAGCTCGGTGATGTTATGAAAGAGTCCGTTCAGGCTGCATTTACCTATGTTAAGTCTTCCGCAAAACAGTTGAAAATAGATGAAGATATGTTTAAAGATACGGATTTCCATGTTCATGTTCCGGAAGGTGCGGTGCCGAAAGACGGTCCCAGTGCCGGGCTTGCCATGGCAACGGCTTTGGCTTCTGTCTGTATGAATAAACCCGTCAGAAAAAAACTTGCAATGACCGGTGAAATCACGTTGAGAGGAAGGGCTTTGGCAATAGGCGGTTTGAAAGAAAAAGTTCTCGCCGCATACAGAGAAGGAATAGATATGGTTCTTTTCCCCGACGGAAACAAAAAGGATTTGGTTGATATTCCGGAAAACGTTAAAAAGAAAATTCAAATGATTCCCGTTAAACATATGAGAGATGTTATCAAATATGCTTTTGATGATACGGATACAACGGATACAAAAAATACAAAAAAAATCAAAAATAAAAAAGTAAAAAAATAAATTTAGTACAGGAGTGTGCAAAAAATGTTTAAGATTTTAATGACTTACGACAGTCAGGAAGGGTTGGATCAGCTTTTAAATCATCCCGATTTTAAAGTGGAAGTTCACGCAAAACCTTCACCCGAAGAGTTTAAAGAACTTATTAAAGATTACGACGGTCTTATCATACGTTCCGAAGTTAAAGTTACTGCAGATATAATCAATGCGGCACAGAAATTAAAGTTTATCGGCAGAGCGGGAACCGGTGTTGATAACGTAGATAAACAGGCTGCAACCCAGAAAGGTATCGTTGTTGCAAATGTTCCGGGGGGAAATACTATTTCCGTTGCGGAACACACTATCGGTTTAATTCTTTCCATGGCAAGAAATATTCCTCAGGCAGTAGTTTCAATGCAGTCTCAGAAATGGGAAAAGAAAAAGTTTATGGGTAACGAAATTTTCGGTAAAACTCTCGGTCTTATCGGGCTGGGAAGAATCGGAAATGAAGTTGCAAAGAGGCTTTTGTCTTTCGGTATGAAAGTTGTAGCTTACGATCCTTTCGCAAATGCCGAAGTTGCAAAAAATAACGGCATAGAACTTACTTCTCTTGACGAAGTTTTCAAACAGGCAGATTATTTATCGATACATTCTCCTTTAACCGACGACACAAAAGGAATGATTAATAAAGCAAATATCGCAAAAATGAAAGACGGTGTCAGAATTATCAACTGTGCAAGAGGTGCAATTATTAACGATGCGGATTTGATAGAAGCCGTTAAATCCGGTAAAGTTGCAAATGCCGCACTTGATGTTTTTGTAAAAGAACCTCCCGTTGATTGGTCCGTACAGACAACTCCCAACATAATAACAACTCCTCATCTTGCAGCCTCTACGGAAGAAGCTCAGGTTAAAATTGCAATAGAAATGGCAGGCGTAGTGGTAGATTTCTTTACAAAAGGCTTAATCAGAAATGCCGTTAACGTTGCAACCGTTGACTGGGATACGCAGAAACAAATGATGCCTTATATAGAACTGGCGGATAAAATCGGTTCTTTTCAGGGACAGGTTATTGAGGGCGGAATTTCCGAAATAGAAATAAATTATTGCGGGAGCGTTTCCGAATTTAAAACCAATCCTTTAACCGTTGCATATCTTAAAGGTTTATTGGGACAAATTTTGGATTTGAAAATTAACTCCGTCAACGCAACAGCCGTTGCTAAGGAAAGAGGAATTGTTGTTAAAGAAGCTATCGTAAGAGATTATAAAGATTATAACAATTTAATTTCCGTTAAAATTAAAACCGACAAAGGCGAATTTTCCATGGCAGGAACTTTGTTTGATAAACAGCAGAGAATTATTTCCATAGACGGATTAAATGTAGATGTTAAACCCGAAGGTCATAAAATATTTATTAATAACACCGACAAACCCGGCGTTATCGGTACTTTGGGAACAATCGTAGGTTCGGCTTCCATAAACATTGCAGGTATGAATGTCGGTAGAAAAGAATCCGGCAAACAAGCCGTAACCGTTCTTGAAATTGACGGTGAAGTTTCAAGCGACGTTATAGCCAAAATTGCAAATGTAGAAGGAATCAGCAAAGTTAAAAACGTAATATTGTAAATAAATTAAAGAAAGAGAGGTTCTTTGAACCTCTCTTTTTTTTTATAATTTATTGTTTATGAAAAAATTTATAAAAAATCACTTTAATATTTTTGTTTTTTTTATGTTGGCTTTTGCCGTATTCGGCTTATATGCCAAAAGCATAACTTTTGATTGGCAATATCTTGATGACGATGTTTTAATTCTCGAAAAACAGGATTATTTAAAACTTTCAAACATCAAAACAATGTTTACCGACACTTTTTTCGGTGTTCCGGGAGATACGGGCTACAGACCTTTACTTAATGTAAGTTTTGCAATAGACAGGACCATTTCCGGTTTAAATCCCGTAAGTTATCATATTTCAAATATTTTAATATTTTTGTTTGCCGTATTTTCAATATATCTTTTGTTCTCTTATAAAAATGATAAAACGTGGTCGTTTTTCTTCAGTTTAATTATTGCCGTAAATCCGCTGTTGTGTGCGGTGGTGTGTCGTCCCGTTGACAGAAGTGATAGTCTTCTAACGTTATTTGTAGTATTGTCCTTCTACTTCTTAATAAAATACTTGGATTGTCAACAAAAATGTACAATAAATAACAAAAAGACAATGTCGTCATTTGTTCAACCGTTCAACTTTTTAACCAAGCAAAAAACTTTATTTTTTTCTTTGCATACATTGTTCTTTGTTTTAGCACTTTTTACGAAAGAAACCGCCATTCTCGCTCCGTTATTATATATAATGTTCATCTTCTTTAGCCGTTCCTGTTCCTCTGTCATTCCCGAAGGTCGCTGTCGGGAATCCCGTAGTTTGTCGTTGCCGTTCATTGCCGTTTCGTCGTTCATTGTACATTGTACATCATACATTGTACATTGTCTTTCTCAACTCTTCAACTGTCGTCGTAGCCGTTGTCATTCTGAACGTAGTGAAGAATCTCGCCGTTCGCCGTTCAAACTCTTCAACTCTTCAACTCTTCAACTATTCAACTGTCGTTGTTGTACATTATACATTATACATTATACATTATACATTATTATTTACTTTTCTCTTCGTCATATCGCGGTCGGTTCGTATTCTTCGTCAGGAACAATCGTTTTGGCACTGTCTTCAATACTTAATAATTCCGTTAGCTTAATAAAATATTTCTACAATCTTATTTTTCCCATAACGGATAAATTATCCTTCTCTCAAGACATTTTTCTTTTTGTTTTAACATTGCTTATATTTATGTTTATTTTTGTAAAAGCAAAATATAAAAATATAACGTTGCTTTTGTTTGCGTTTTTTGCTTTTGTGCTTTTTCTTGTCCCTACCATGTTAATGTCTAACCATATGTACAGCTATTTTCAAAATAGAATTTTCCTCTCGATGGTATGTGCATATTATGTTTTGTTAAATTGCTTGCAAAAATATAAAACAAATACGAACAAAATAATAATTTTTTGGTTAATATTCGTCATTGTTATTTATACGAGTTCGACGTTTTTCAGGATGAACAGGTATCAAAACAGATGGACGGCATTTACTGGAGAACTGATTGATACTCCTGATTCGCCTTATATAAATGCAAAGTTTGGTATGTTGCTTGCCGATGTGGGAATGTATGAACAAGCAGAAGAAAGACTGAACACGGCTATCAGTCTTGAACCGTATAATTATATGCATTATGAAAATTTGGCTTTAGTTTATTATCGGGCGGGGGATATTGATAAAGCAAAATCTCTTGTCGATTATGCCCAAGAACTCAAAGCATCTCTAATTGATTACCGATAGTTCTTAAGCTGTCATTTTATGCACGTCGTTCCGCTTGTGATTATATTTTGTTGGTAAATTGTTTTGTAATATGGTACAATAACTCGCTATTATGAAAAATTATATTAAAAATCATCCTTTTTTGTCGGCATTTATTATTTTTTTTGTCGTTATTTTCGGTATTTACGGCAGTAATCTGTTCTTCGGGTGGACTTTTTATGACGATGATGTTTTGATACTTGATAAGCAGGAATATTTATCTTTTTCAAATATCAAAAATATTTTAACCGATACCGTTTTCGGACAGGAAGGAGATAAATTTTGTCGTCCCGTACTTAATTTAACGTTTCTTTTTGAAAAATATTTATACGGAACAAATCCTTGCGGTTATCACCTTACAAATATTCTTCTTCATTTATTTTGCGTATTTTCAATTTATCTTCTTTTAACGTTGAGATACGATAAGAAAAAAACTTTTATATTGTGTCTTTTTTTTGCCGTTCATCCCGTTTTAGTTCAGGCTGTTTCATGGATACCCGGCAGAAATGATACTCTGTTGACGTTTTTTGTCGTGTTATCGTGTTATTTTTTAGTAAAATCATTAAGAGCATACGGCTCAAAGGGGAAAATAATCTTTTTTTCGTTGCATACATTGTTTTTTGTTTTAGCACTTTTTACGAAAGAAACCGCCATTATCGCCCCGTTATTCTATATAATGTTCATCTTCTTTAGCCGTAGTCGTTGTCATTCTGAACGTAGTGAAGAATCTCGCCGTTTCCGTTCGTTGTTTCGCCGTTCATTATACATTATACATTATACATTGTACATTATACATTGTCGTCGCCGTTCATTGTACATTGTACATTGTACATTATACATTATAATAATCCTCGTCTATTTCCTTTACCGTTCCTTCGTTCTCAGTTATCAAACTCAAAGTTTAAACTTTCGTATATTCTTTGACAGTTTCATAACATCGTTTCCTGCAGTAACAAAATATATTGCCAATATATTCTTCCCCGTAAAACTTACCGTATTTTCTACTATGGCAAATGCGGATTATATTCTTTGCGTAATTGTGTTTTTGGTTTTTGTTTGGTTGTTTTTAAAATTCAGAGAATATGAATATAATATCAAAATAGTTCTGTTCGGCTTTCTGTGGTTTTTTGCATTTCTTCTTCCGACATTTATAATTCCTTATAATCAGTTTTATGACCACAGAATTTATTTATCTCTTGTCGGAATAATTTTATCTTTATCGGAAATAATTAAGAATTATAACGAAGAATTTTCCAAAAAATCCGTAACAATCGGCATAATAATTTTTCTTCTTTTTTCTTTTATAACTTTTACGCACGGTCATAAGTTTATGAATAGAGAAGTTTTTTGGATAAACGCATTAATTGATTGTCCGGAATCCGATATTGCCAATTCCGTAGTCGCGGGAATTCTTGTTGAGAACAGAGCTTATGATTTGGCGGAAGAAAAATATCTCAAGGCTATAAGTATTCATAAAAATTCAAAACACTATGTAAATTTGGCTGTGCTGTATATTAAGACAGGCAGGTTTGATGATGCGGAAGAATGTTTGTTGAAAGCACGTATGACAGATGAATATAATCCGGAAGTTTATTATAATTTGGCTTTGGTTTATAAAGTTAAAGGCGATATGGAAAAAGCCCGACTGATGAAAGATTTATTTATCAAAGTTTTTACTGCGACAAACAGAGTTTCCAAAGTCCCTGATTTGAAAATATAAAAATATAAGAATATCGGGAAAAGAGGTAAATAAAATTTATAATGAATAAAAAAACAGCTTACTTAATTTCTACGTTGTTCGGTGCGGGATATTTTCCGAAAGCCCCGGGAACTTTCGGTTCACTTGTCAGCTTACCGATAATTTTTGTTGTTTGTTACGGCTTCGGTTTTATCGGCCTTTTGGCAACGGTAATAATTGCCTTTGTTATTGCAATGCCTGCGGTAAAAAAAGTGCTGACTTATACGGAACATGATCCGTCTTTTATAGTAATAGACGAATTTGTCGGACAGTCCGTAACATTTTTACCTGTTGCAGTTATATTGCAGAAGAATATTTCGTTAAATTCTTTTATTTTGTATGTAACGGGTTTTGTGCTTTTTAGATTTTTTGATGTTATCAAGCCGTATCCGGTAAGTTATGCCGATCAAAAAATAAAAAATGCTTTCGGCGTAATTTTAGATGATATCTTCGCCGGCATATACTCCGCAATCATTTTAAAAATTTTTACCGTACTTGTTTTTTAAAATAATTTTTCCGGTGTACAATGTAGTATCTTTTATTCTTTATAAAATTTTTATAATTTTGTAAAATACTACGGGTCGGACAGTTTTTTATATTAGAGGCACAATGAAATTTTTAACCAACTATATGTTCAAAAAAACATTATCTCCCAAAAAGCTTGCTCCCGTGTATTTTCTTGCCGGAGAAGAAAATTTTCTGTTAGAAGATAATTTAAAAAGGATAGAAAAAATAGTTCCTTCCGATGATATGAACAGAGATATTTTGCAGGCAACGGAAACATCCGGTGATGATATAGCCAATGCCGTAGAAACTCTTCCGTTTCTTATGGATAAAAGATTGGTGATATTAAAACAAGCCAATAAACTTAAAAATGACGATTTCAAAAAAATAACAAGACTTATAGAAAATCCTGTAGATACGACATGCTTTATAATCTTGTTTCCCGAGAAAACAAAAAATTCTACTTCAAAAAGAAAAGATTTAATTTCTCTTTGCGAACAAGCCGATAAGTGTGTTTGCGTTGACTGCAAAAAAATGTATGAAAAGGATGTTCGCACGTTTATTCTGGAAGAGTTTTCCGTGCGAGGTAAAAAGGCGGACTATGACGTTGTTACGCAAATCATTAATGATACCGGCTTGGATTTACAAAATATTGCCGGAGAAATAGAAAAGATTTGTCTTTATCTCGGAAGAGATAAGACAGAAGTTACCACGGATGATTTTGTTAAAATCAGCGGCTTCACAAAAGAAATAAATGTTTTTATGCTGACTAACGCCATAGAAGAAAAAAATTTGCAATACAGTCTGTTTATTATCGAAAAAATGATGCAGGCGGGGGAAAAAGCCATTGCTCTTTTATCGGCAGTCTCTTCGGCTGTAAGGAAACTTCTTACGGCAAAAAGTTTAATGGAAGAAAAATCCTACAGTGTTCAGGATGCGTTAAATTACATAAGAGTATATTCTTTTTTTCAGGATAAATATTATAACAATTTAAGAAGATACAGCCTCGCTCATTTAAAAAAATGTATGAACGAAATTTTAAAAACGGATATTGCTTTAAAGACGGGTAAAACTGATGAAAAATCCGCTATAGAAAACCTTGTATTGTTTGTTTGTAAATGATATAATAAAAAATCTTAAAAAGATTTTTTATTAATGTACAATGTACAATGTATAATGTATAATAAACTACGGCACGACAATGTATAAAAAAAGAGAAAATGCGGTTGTTGTAAAAAGCAAAGAATTTGCTATAGAATCAATTAAGTTATATAAATTTTTGGTAGGTACAAAGAAAGATTTTGTTATTTCAAAGCAGTTTTTAAGAAGTGCGACAAGTATAGGTGCTAATATCAAAGAAGCTGATATTTCAATGTCTAAGAAAGAATTTATTAGTAAATTAAATATTTCATTGAAAGAAGCGAGTGAAACCGAATATTGGTTGGAGTTATTACACGAAAGTGAATATATTACGAAAAAACAATTTGATTTTTTTTATTCAAAATGTGTTGAACTTATAAAATTATTAACTGCAATTATAAAAACAGCATCTGACAATTTAAAGAAAATAAATTAGTTTGTTAATTAAAAATTGTTATTTTGTTTTTATACAGGAATAAAAGTTATATCTTTGTACCAATGAAACAAATTGAACGATTCCTGAATCACCTGTACTTTGCTGTCTATTTGATGACTGCTTGGTTCTCACATGTATCAACAAGGAAGCTAGAGGAGTATGAAAGCAGCCTAGAATTAACATGTATTTATGGTGGATTAAATAATATTTATGCTTTCTTGTTCTTTATAGCAACCATAACAGTTCTTGAGTATTTTTGTGGTATTTCATTATTAGGAATAATTTTTAGCAATATGATAGTTTTCATATTTATTGCTTTGATAATTATGGGTATTAATGATCTATGCTTAAGATACTTTGTCTATCGAGACAAGAAATATGTGAATTATTGCAGGGAATTTGAAAAGGAATCAAGATTGACAAAGATGATGTGGTGCCTGCTGGTAATAGCATTGTTTGTCTTAGCAGTTATTATCTTCATCCTTCTATTAAGATTCAGGCAGCTGTATATTCCAAAACCCATGGGAAATTGGGGACGGTTCTAAATGATCCACTTTTTGATGTAAATATTTTGAATTAATGATATAAATATGTTATCTTTGCACAGGAAATAAGACAACACCGCTTATCATGCCAAGACAGGAACGACAGCAGAGTGCAACCGGCATCTATCATGTTATGCTTCGCGGCATCAACAAGCAGGACATATTTGAGGATGAAGAGGACTACCTCCAATTCCTCAAGATTCTTCGTGGGATGGTGGAAAGATACGATGAAAATGGCATCTTGGATGTGGACTATGGAACTGGTGGAAAGTTGACTGACGATGATATTAAAGAAAAAATAGCGATGCTTTCAGGTCTTCATATACCAACAGAGGTACAGAAACTGGAGAAAAGTGAACGCAATATAATCTTGAAACAATTATGTGAATATGGAGCAAATGTTAGGCAAATCTCAAGAATTACAGGCGTCAGTTATGGAGTTATTTTCAGAGCAAAAAGTGGATCATGAGAACCGTCCCCAATTTCCCACGAAAAAGCTTGGAGGAAACGGAATTATTCCGTATCTTTGCATTTCCCATATTTACCGCAGCCGCTCCAGCGACATGTATCCTGCGGAAGTAACCCGCCTGAAAATCAAGCACAGTCCGGGGCTCAAGGGTAAGCATGAGTTACCGATAGGCATCAATGCGCCCT
>CALGGE010000015.1 GCA_937916125.1 uncultured Elusimicrobia bacterium
ACATTGTACATTGCCGTTTTCAACTCTTCAACTTTTCAACTATTCAACTGTCGTTATCAGCTTGTCGTTCTAAAAAAAAGAGCAAAACTAATTTGTATCTCCTGCTTAATACAAATTAGCTTTGCCCTTCGTTATTCTTATTACTGCTCTTACTGCTTTATCCCAAAACTTCCTTCTTTCTATCACAAGTATAAAAAGAACAAACTCAACTATCCCTATATTATTTCTCACTTCACCGCATATCTTTAAATTACAGTACAGCTTGTACAACTGTTCATATACTTTCCCTGACACTATTATCGGAGAACTTTCATCAATGTACGCCTTTATCCTCTCCGTAATATCTCCACCCTGAATTATTATCCCGGCATCGCTTGCCGTGTTGGCCGGCGTTTCGTTATCTTGGCTACCGTTGCTTACAGGTGTCGTCGCTCCAGTCTCCGTCATACGTAAAAATATCCTCAAGTCTTCTATCATCCTGTTGGATAATGCCATCAGGTTATCCGTACAACTCTTGGCTGCTTTTACCACAAAACTTTGTGTTACCGCACTGATTATCTGTACTATCGTCTCTTTATTCCCAAAATTCCTCGGCACAAAACTGTTCAGTACTATCGTAAAAAAAACAAGAAATGCAAGAGTTATATTCATAACTCGAGGAGAAACTATCCTTGTAAGCGGTACAAACCTAAACAGTTTCATTGCTCTTCCTTGTTTTTGTTTATAATTCGTTTATTATATAACTAAACTATAACACATTTACTCTAAAAAATCAAGTGCTTTTTGAAAAATTTGTAAAACATTTTTAGCTGATAAGCTGCCGTTCCGTCTTGCTGATCTTGTCGAAGCATCTCGTCGTTGCCGTTTGTAGTCGTTGTCATTCTGAACGTAGTGAAGAATCTCGTCGTTTCTGTTGTTGTTGCAGTTGAAACTATTCAACTCTTCAACTTTTCAACTTTTCAACAACAAAATGCTCTGCATTTTGTTTTAATACTATATAATATTTTTATGAATTTGTTTAAAAAACTTTGTGAAATTTTTGTAAATTTTAGTTTTATATACAAAATACGGCATACAAAGAAACTTTTTTCTTCCCGTTATCAAAAGAATATAACGAACTAAAAATACCATACAAAGATAGGTAAAGCTCAGAAAAATAAAAATAATAAAAACAATTTAAGAATATCAGAAAATGCAAGGACACAAAAAAAACAGAAATAATTTAAGAATATCAGAAAATGCAAGGACACAGAAAAAACGGCTAAGTTTGAGACGAAATGAAGAAACTCGCAAACGCGGTGTACGATAACGACAGTTGAATAGTTAAACAGTTGAAGAGTTGAGAACGGCAATGTACAATGTATGATGTACAATTTACAATGAACGGCAACTGCAACGACAACGGCAAACGGCAATGGACGGCAAAAAATAAAAAAAAGAATGAAACTTAGCCAATAAATGTAAGGGCACAAAAAAATAAAAATAATTTAAGAATATCAGAGAATGTAAGGATACAGAAAAAACTGTAAAGTTTGTGACGAAATGAAGAAACTCGCAAACGCGGTGTACGTAAGTGTACACGGTACATAAGTTTGCGAGTTTCAATATTGTAGTCCAAAATTTGCTGTTTTTTCGCTTTAAATGTACTATTATTAATTATAATGTATATCTATTAGTATTAATATGGCAAATTGCCATGGCTAAAGCATCCGCTGCATCATCCGGTTTCGGAATTTCTTTCAAACCCAACATAGTTTTAACCATATGTTGCATTTGATATTTGTCGGCAAGTCCGTAACCGGTAAGTGCCATTTTGATTGTTCTGGGATTATATTCAAATAAAGGAAGGTTTTTTGTGACGACGGCAGAGATTAAAGCTCCTCTTGCCTGCCCTATTGTTGCTATGACTTTGGAACCTTTTAAGAAAAAGATTTCTTCCATAGCAACAACTTCGGGCTTATATTCATCTACTATTTTTTGCGTTTCCGTAAAAATAAATTTCAGTCTGTCGGCTAAGGTATCTTTGGGGTATGTTTGCATACAACCGTAGGCGAGACAGGTTAATCTGTCCGTTTTACCTTTATGAACAACTCCCCAGCCGGGCATTGATAAACCCGGATCAATACCTAAAACTATCATTATGCTCCGTATTTCTCCATATCTTCTTTTGAAATATCAAAATTCGAGAAAACATTCTTTACATCATCATGTTCTTCAAGTTCGTCGAGAAGTTTCAACATATGTTCGGCATTTTCCCCTTCAAGCTTAATATATGTCTGAGGGATCATGGAAAGTTCTGATTCCATTATTGCAACATTTTTAGCTTTAATTGCATCGACAACTTTATTGAAATCTTCGGGCTTGGTATAAATTTCATAAACATCGTCTTCAGCAACGAAATCATCCGCACCGCTGTCGAGAGCCAATGTCATAACAGTATCTTCATCCCCTGCGGATTTTTCAATTGTAATAAGACCTTTTCTGGAGAACATCCAACCTACGCAACCTGTTTCACCCATGCTGCCCGAATGTTTGGAAAATATTTTTCTGATTTCGGATGCGGTTCTGTTTTTATTGTCGGTAGTTGTTTCGACTATCAAAGCAACTCCTGCAGGACCGTAACCTTCATAAGTGATTTCTTCATATACCGCACCGGGAAGTTCGCCCGTTCCTCTCTGGATAGCTTTCTTAATGTTATCCTGAGGCATATTTGCCGCTCTTGCATCGTCAACAGCCTTTCTGAGTCTGGCATTATTTTCAATAATTCCGCCGCCTTCCTTAGCAGCTACGACCATTTCTCTGATAATTTTTGTAAAAATTTTGCCTCTTTTTGCATCTGTTGCAGCTTTTTTGTGTTTGATACTTGCCCACTTATTATGACCTGACATATTTCCACCTCTTTGTTTTTTATAATGATTTGCAATTTTGGCTTCCGACTTTGTATTTGTCCGGCTTATGTACTCACCTTAACTTCCGTACACCGCACTCGACAAATACTTCGTTTCAGCACAAACCTTCAAATCTAAAGTTGTAAAAAGTGCTTCGCATTTTTAATAAGTTTGTTTGAATATTTGTACACCTTTGTTGCTATATGCTCTTCTTACAGCTATCTTGCCGTTATAATATGTATCAATATATATCGGATACTGAGAATTATTATTGCTGTATATTCTCACATCTCCGTGGAGTTTGCCGTTTTTATAAATCTCTTTTCTTTTTATAGAACCGTCTTCATAATATATTTCGGCTTCGCCCTCCAATATATCCTGAGCATAGTTATATTGCTGTTTCAAAATTCCCGTTTCAAAATACTCTTTGCAGATACCCTCTTTTTTGTCATTAAGATATTCTTCTTCTTTTTTAAGGACACCGTCTTCATAATATTCCTTGTGTTCTCCGCTTAAATGACCGTCCGAAAACTGGCTTGAATATTCTATCTTTCCCGTTTCTCCGTACTTTATATAATCTCCGTCCAAACGTCCGTTACTGTAATTAGCCTGAATTTTTTTATTCCCGTCTTCATAAAATTCTATCGACGGTCCGTCAAGAATATCTTCGGTATAAGTTTTTATTGTGGCAATTCCGCCGTCGGCAAAATAAGTTCTGTCTTCATAAGTTTTGCTTGTTTCTTTTTTTCTTGAAGAATCGTAATATGTTTCCGATATCAATTCGTTTTTCGAATTATACTGTCTTACCGTACCGGAAGGAATTTCACCTTCAAATTTTACGACATTACCGGACATATCAACCGTTTCTTCGGCAACAACTTTAGTACCGACGGTATAAACATAAATCTTTTTAACGCCGTCGGATTTCATAAGTCTTTTTTCGATTATTGTATAACTTTTTTCCTGAGTTTCATCCGCAACGGACTGCTCCGTCCGCTCTTCCGAAACAGACTGTTCCTTTTGAGCGGAAACACACGAAGAAAGCAAAGCAACCGTCAAAAAGAGCATAAATAATGATATTATTTTACTTCTCAAAATTTTGTTCCTTTCTTTCTCTTTAATTTGTTGTGTTCCATTATTTTCATGGAAAGTATTGCTTTTTGAAGTTCGCGTTCGGCAATTTCCGAAGAAACTTTATGTTTCTTTGCTTTTTGCTCTTCGGCATATTTTTTTGCCGCGGCAATTTTTTCGTCGTCGATGTCTTCAGACCTTATCGCAAAATCCGCAATAACGCTGACAAGATTTTCGGATACTTCCAAAAAACCGCCCGTTACGGTGATAAATTTTCTTTCACCGTTCTGCTCTATTTCTATTTCTCCGCCGGAAAGTTTCGTTATCAGGGCAGTATGTCCCGCCATGATAGTAATAATTCCCGACGCCGTGGGAAATACTGCCAGAGATACATCTCCGCTGAAAATATTTCCTTCAGGTGATAAAATATCAAGTTTATATGTATTTGCCATTATTTAGACGCCCTTTCAATAACTTCTTCTATTGTTCCTGCCATATAGAAATGCTGTTCGGAAATATGATCGTATTTTCCTTCTATAATTTCTTTAAAACCTTTTACCGTGTCTTCAATTTTTACATATTTTCCCTCAAGACCGGTAAAAGTTTCGGCAACAAACATAGGCTGTGTAAGGAACCTTTGAATTTTTCTTGCTCTGGATACTGTTAATTTATCCTCGTCGGAAAGTTCGTCCATACCGAGAATAGCGATGATATCCTGCAAATCTTTATATTTCTGTAAAATCTTTTTAACATCCATTGCAACTTCATAATGATCTTTACCGACGGCATTAGGGTCAAGAAGTCTTGATGAAGACGTGAGCGGATTAACTGCCGGATAAAGACCTTGTTCGACTATTGCTCTGTCCAAAGTAATTGTTGCATCCAAGTGAGAAAAAATCGTTACCGGAGCAGGGTCGGTGTAATCGTCGGCAGGAACATATATAGCCTGAACCGAAGTTACTGAACCTTTGTTCGTGGAAGCAATTCTTTCCTGAAGTTCGCCCATATCCTGTGCCAAGTTCGGCTGATAACCTACAGCCGAAGACATTCTGCCGAGAAGTGCCGAAACCTCGCTTCCAGCCTGAGCGAATCTGTAAATATTATCGATAAACAGAAGCACATCTTCGTGTTTTTTATCTCTGAAATATTCAGCCATCGTAAGACCCGTCAATGCAACTCTCATTCTGCTTCCGGGAGGCTCGTTCATCTGACCGAATACAAGAACGGTTTTATCCAAAACATTGGACTCTTTCATTTCCATCCAAAGGTCCGTTCCTTCTCTGGTTCTTTCACCGACACCTGCAAATACGGAATGTCCGTCGTGTTCCATAGCAATATTTCTGATAAGCTCTTTAACGACAACGGTTTTACCTACACCTGCACCGCCGAATATACCGATTTTTCCTCCTTTTGTAAATGGAGAAATCAAATCGATAACTTTTATACCCGTTTCAAGAATTTCAGGCGTGGTTTTCTGTTCGGAAAGTTTCGGAGAAGGCTTATGAATAGGAGCAAACTCCGACTCTTCTTTCGATATCTGAGCCTGACCGTCAACGGCTTCACCGAGAACATTAAAAATTCTTCCCAAAGTTTTTTCGCCTACCGGAACGGAAATAGGGGCATTAGTTCTTACAACCTTTTCGCCTCTTTTTAATCCGTCGGTAGAACCTAAAGCTATGGTTCTTACTTCAAAATTATCCATTTGAAACATTGTTTCCAAAACGAGTTTTGCACCGTCAGGCATAACAATGTTAAGAGCTTCGTAAACATCGGGAGTTTCGTTTTTAAATCTGACATCGACGACTGCTCCCTGAACTCTTATTACAAAACCTTCACCTTTGTTAAAATTCTCTTTTTCCATTGTAAAAAACTCCGCAATTTTAGTGTATCTGGCCGTTTGCCAAATCAAGAATTTCATTTGTAATCTTTTCTTGTCTGGACTTATTATAAATGATAGTAAGCGATGCAGAAATGTCTTTTGCATTTTCGTTGGCATTACTCATTGCAGACATTCTTGCAGCCTGCTCGCTTGTATATGCATTCATAAGCATATCATAAAAAACAACTTCAAAATAATAAGGTATTAAACTGTCAAAAATTTCTTTTGAAGACGGTTCAAAAAGATGTCCGCCTTTATTGACAAAATTTTCATCTCTTTCGATGGGAGCAAGAACTTTCGATACACATTCCTGAACAAGACGATTTTTAAAGTATGTATAAATAACTTCCATGGAAGAAATTTCTTTCTTAAAGTAAAAATCTTTTGCGATTTTAAGCATGGGAGAAATATCCCCGTAAGCGGGGAATTTAGAGCCCATATTGAAAGAAGCTACAACATTAAAACCGTTCTTAATACAGAAAACCTGAGCTTTCTTACCTACGGTAACTACATAATCATCTTTAGAAACTTTTGCCAATACCTGTTTAAAAATATTTGCCAAAAGACCGCCGCACAACCCCTTATCGGAAGAAATGACATAAAACAGTTTCTTCTTTGCATTATTATTTGTTCCGACTACGGAAGAACTTAATGCATTATCGCTGTTTTCCGCCAAAATCTTCTGCACGATAAACTTAACTCTTTCCGCATAAGGTCTGTTTTTTTCGACGGAGTTCTGTGCTTTTTTTATTTTGGAAGCGGCAATCATTTCCATAGCTTTTGTTATCTGAGCTATGCTGTTTGCCGTTTTTATTCTTTTCTTTACCTGCTGTAAATTCTCTGCCATTATATTTTTCTCGTCTTAAAAATTATATCAATGTCTTTTTACATTCCATTATAGCGTCTTTCAACTGTTTCAATGTCCCGTCGTCAAGTTTTTTATTTTCACCGAGCTTTTCAACTATCTCTTTATGATTCATTTTAACATATTCTACAATTTTCTGTTCTATCGACATAATATCTTCAACTTTAACATCATCCAAACAACCGGACGTTGCAGAATATATTGCTATAATTTCCGATGCTTCATCGAAAGGTTTGTACTGAGGCTGTTTTAAAATTTCGGTTAAAACTTTACCTCTGTTGATTTTCTTAAGTGTATCTTCGTCGAGATCGCTGCCGAACTGCGCAAAACTCTGCAATTCTCTGAACTGAGAAAGTTCCAAACGAACAGGACCTGCCAACTGTTTCATAGGCTTGGTCTGTGCGGCACCGCCGACTCTGGATACGGACAAACCTACGTTAAGAGCAGGACGAACACCGGCATTGAACAAATCTCCTTCAAGATATATCTGTCCGTCGGTAATTGAAATAACATTCGTCGGAATATATGCGGAAACATCGTTTCCCTGAGTTTCAATTACGGGAAGTGCCGTCAATGTTCCTCCGCCGTTTTTGTCGGAAAGTCTGACCGCTCTTTCAAGAAGTCTTGAATGCAAATAAAAAATATCGCCGGGGTAAGCTTCTCTTCCTGCAGGTTTCTTTAGCAACAAAGATATCTGCCTGTATGCCCAAGCGTGTTTTGTTAAATCGTCATAAACTACAAGAACATCTTCGCCTTTTTCCATAAAATATTCACCGATTGCACATGCCGCAAACGGAGCAATATACTGAAGAGAGGCAGGATCCGATGCCGTTGCGGAAACTACGATAGTGTAGTCCATTGCACCTGCTTCTTTAAGCTTGGCAACTATCGATGCGACATTGGAACGTTTTTGCCCTATTGCACAATAAATACATATAACTCTTTTCAAGCCCAAATCGAGTTTTTTCTGATTAATTATGGTATCAATTGCGATGGCAGTTTTTCCCGTTCCTCTGTCACCGATAATCAGCTCTCTCTGTCCTCTTCCTATAGGTATCATGGCATCAATGGCTTTAATACCCGTTTTCACAGGTCTGTCAACGGGACTTCTCTCGATAATACCTGCGGCGATTTTTTCAAGAGGATATAATTTACCGTCGTCAATTTTAAGTTCTTTTTCATCCAAAGGTTTGCATGTAGGATCTATAACTCTTCCTATCAACTTATCGGAAACATTTATACCCAAGATTTTTCCGGTTGTAGAAACTTTCATTCCTCTGGTAACTTCTTCTTCGGATAAAAGCACTATATAGACTGCATCCTCGTCGAGGTTTAACACAAGACCTTTAGCTTTATTTTCAAATTCAACTTCTTCCCCGTAACCTACACCGGAAAGACCGGTAGCTTTAACGATACCGTCACCAACCGTCTCGACGACACCGTAATTGGTAAGTTCCGGATTGATATTTACGGAGTAAAGCTTCTCCTCAATTTGTTTTATAAGTTCTTCTGTTTTCATAAACTTTCTCTTATACCTTTCATAATTTTTACTATCATATTTGTTACCGTGTAATCCAAAATATAATCACCGAATTCTATTCTTATTCCTGCTCCGATTTCTTTATCGTCTCTTAAATAAATAAGATTTTTATTCGGAAACATTTTTGATATTTTTTCTTTAACGGTGTCGGACGGTGTTCCGGCATAACGAACGACGACATTTTTATCCTTAAATGCCGCATTAAAATAACCGACGAACAATTTCATATCGTTTTTAGAAAAATTGTTCAATATCCAGTTATAACTTTTTTCCGAGATTTCCCCGTCTTCCAATATTGATAATGCTAATTGTTTAATTTGTTGCTTTTCCATATCCGCCGGCTTCTATTTTTTCTACAGCTCTTGCCAAGACTGCATTTTTATCCTGCTCGCTGAAAAGTTCCGAAAGAATTTTCGAAACGATATTTTTTGACAAATCTACCGACATAAGCCCGACTTTTTTTGATGCGGCTTCCTGTTCGGCTTCTGCGTTTTTCTTGGCAGCTTCGATTATTTCTTTTGCCTGTTTTTTGGCGTCGTCAGTTGCACTCTGCCTGATGCTAATAACAGACTTTTTGGTAAGTTCTATCATTTTATCGGCATCTTTTCTGGCATTTTTTAAAATTTCAAACTTCTGAACATCCGCAACTTTCAAAGCCTCTTTGGCATCTTCGGCATCTTTCAAACCCTGCTTTATCTTAAGTTGTCTTTCCTGTAAAGTTTGAGCAATCGGTTTGTATAAAAACTTTTTCAAAATATAAAGCAGTATAGCAAAGTTTACTATCTGTGCTATAAAAAGTTTGGTTTCAAGTCCGAATAAATTTAAAATATTTGTTAATATTTCCATTGTTTATCACATAAATGCGAAAATTAAACAGTAAATAGCGATAGATTCCGCAAATGCCATAGCTATAAGCATATTTACCATTATTTTTCCCGATGCTTCGGGATTTCTTCCGATTGCCTCTACTGCTTTTGCACCAATTAACCCGATACCGAGTCCCGGTCCTAAAGCTCCGATTGCGATGATGATTCCACCGGTTAATGTAATTGACATAATTTTTATTTCCTCCCCTGAGAACTACAATGTACAATATATAATGTATAATGTATAATGTACAATGTATAATGTATAATAAAATAATTTATAAAAATTTGCACAAAATTTTTAGTGTTTTTCAATCATTATGCTCATAAATGCCATTGTAAGCATGGCAAACACTATCGCCTGAATAACTGCAACCATAAGTTCCAAGCACATAAACGGCAAAGGCAATCCGAATGCAAACATCGACGAAACCGTTCCCATAACCGTTTCGCCCGCAAATAAATTACCGAAAAGCCTGCAAGACAAAGATATAACTTTTGTAAACTCGCCTATAAATTCCAAAAGACCTACGAACATAAAAATAGGGAACATTTTAAAAGATATAAATCTGCCTATATAGCCTTTTATACCGGTATGTTTTATGGAATAAAAATGACACATAAATATTGAAATTACGGCAAATGCCAAAGTAACGTTTAAATCGCTGGTAGCGGTTCTGAATAACGGAACGCCTTCCTCGCCGGAACCGACGGGGAAGAACCTTATGGATTCAAAACCGGGAAACTGTCCGAGAAGATTGGATATCACTATAAATAAGAAAAATGTGGTAACCCAAGGATAAATAATTTCCACTTTACCCGAAACTTCTTTTGTGGCATCATAAAAATATTCATATACCATTTCCAGGAAGTTTTGTAAACCTTTGGGATTCAATGCAAAACTTGCCCTGAATGCAAAGACAAGTGCAATAATTATCGCATCGACGACTAACGTAGTTACTAAAGTATTTGTTACGGGGAAACTGCCTATATTAAATAATACGCTTGGTGCTAATGTCATAAAAAATACTCCGTATATATTAAAGAGTTAAACATTTGGTGGAGCTAGGGGGAGTTGCACCCCCGGCCTCTTGTATGCGATGCAAGCGCTCTGCTAACTGAGCTATAGCCCCAAAACTACAATGTATAATGTATAATGTACAATGTACAATGAACGGCAACAACTACAACAGTTGAACAGTTGAAAAGTTTAACGGCAACTACCAACTGCAACGACTACGACGAGATCTTTCGACTTCGCTTACGCTCCGCTCAAGATGACAGGCAGAACGGCAATTTAAAAAGCCAACTATTTATCAGAAATCACAGCAATTTTTCCTGATACTCACATTCATAGATTATACATTTTTGTTACAATTTTTGCAATCTTTTCCGTTCCAACAATATGTGCAAAGATTTTCTTCAGGAAGACCTATTGCTTCAACCATATCTTCCAACGTTTGAAATTTCAAAGAAGTAATATTCAAATACTTTCTTATCCATTCTATCATTTTTTTATATTTTTCGGTTGTAGGATCAAGATATTCGGAAACATCTTCTATATCATGCCCTTCAATCTCCCTTATTGCTCTTCTTGTTATCAACTCGCTGTTTGTTCTGGTGGAATTACAATATGAACACGGGAACATCAACGGCGGACACGCGGGACGAACATGAATTTCTTTCGCACCGCAATTCCATAATTTCTCAACGGTAAAATTCTTTAATTGTGTTCCTCTTACGATGGAATCTTCCAAAAGAACAAGACTGTTCCCCTCAACAACCTCTTTAATTGCTATCAATTTCATCCTTGCGGTCAAATCTCTTAAATGCTGAGAGGGAGGAGCATAACTTCTTCCGTAAGTCGGAGTATATTTTACAAGAGGTCTTCTAAACGGAATACCGGATTCCATTGCATATCCGACGGCATGTGCCAGACCTGAATCGGGAACGCCTGCGACGAGATCGGCTTTCAAGCCTTTATCTCTTTTTGCAAGAAGACGACCGCTTCTTTCTCTGATAACTTCGGAGTTTAACCCCTCATAACTTGACGACGGAAAACCTGTATATATCCACAAAAACGTACAAATTTTCTTATTTTCAAAGCCCGGTTCCAATATTTTTAATTCCGTATCGGTAATTAAAAGAATTTCCCCCGACTTCATATCTCTGATGGCTTTATATCCCAAATTTGCAAAACCGCAAGTTTCCGAAGCTATTGCAAAAGAATCCGAATTTTGCCCTATGACAAGAGGCGTTCTGCCGAAATAATCTCTTGCCGCATAAATGCCCTCTCTCGTTAATACAAGAAGAGAACATGAACCTTTAATTTTTGTAAATAAAGTTTTTATTCCGTCCTGTATCGTCTGAGCACCGGAAATAATCCTTGCGACAAGCTCGGTCATATTGACGTGACTTTTGCTGAACTCGCTGAAAGAAATTCCCGCTTCCATCATTTCTTTTGCGAGTTCTTCCATGTTGGTAATTCTTCCCGACGTAACGATACAAAATTCGCCAAGTTTTGATTTCATATATATAGGCTGTTCTTCCAAATCGCTTATTACGCCTATACCGCTGTGCATCTCAATATTTTTAATACTTTCAAAAAATTTATCTCTGAAATTTGCATTGCTCATTCTGTGAATGAACCTTGCAAAATTTTGTCCCAAAACGGCAATACCTCCGTACTCCGACCCCATATGTGCCTGATAATCCGTCCCGTAAATTAAAGAGTCTATACAGCTGTTTTTATTTTTGGAAACTACTCCAAACAAACCGCTCATGGTTTTCTCCTTACAACAAACCGTTTTCTCTGAAGCTGTAAGAATCGGTTGCCGTAACAATAATATGATCCAACAAAACTATATCTATCAAATCCAACGCATTACTTACAAGCTTAGTTGCAGCAACATCCTTCTCCGAAGGATTACATCCTCCGCCCGGATGATTGTGTGATATTATAACACTTCTTGAATTTAATATCAAGGCTTGACGAGCTATCTCTCCGGGATAAATTGCCGAACGCCCTACAGTACCTTCCGATATTATCTTATGCCCGAGTATATCACCTGACGAATTCATAAAAACGGCACACATTTTTTCTTTTTCCGACGTGCCTATAAGATTTCTTAAAAATTTTGCAACATCTTCCGGACAAGAAAAAAATTCTTTCTCTTTTATTTTCAATTCGGAATATTTTACGGAAAAGTTTTTTAGAAAATATAAGAAAACAACTGTATGCTCACCGGCACCTTTTATATTTTTAAGAGCTTTTTTTAATTCGGTATAACTTGAATTCAATATTTCTTTTAAACTTCCGAACTTTTCAATTAATCTTTTTGCAATGGGCTTTGTGTCTTTATAAGGCAACACAAAAAACAATGCAAATTCCAAAATTTCGTAATCGTGCCATCCGTCAAAATTCGTTTTTAAAAACTTTTCTTTTACTCTTTCTCTATGTCCGGCACTATATTTTTTTATTTCATTTTTTTCCATATATATCCGTTAACGAGAGGGAACTTAACATCTCTTAAAAATGCACTCTTTGAAACTTTTGTCCCTATGGGAGATTGTCTTCTTTTATATTCGGAAGATTTTATCAATTTCCAAACTTTATCCAAAACCTTCGAAGAAACACCCGTATCGAGAATTTCATCGTATCTCATATTTTTATCGAGAATTTTTTCCAAAACATCATCCAACACATCATATTCCGGAAGAGAATCGGAATCTTTCTGATTTTCTCTCAACTCTGCCGTCGGAGCTCTGTCAATTATAAAATTCGGAATAATTTTCTTTATTTTATTTCTGTATTTTGCAAGAGCATATACATCTTTTTTCAGAAGATCGCTTATGGGAGCATATCCGCCCGAAGTATCTCCGTACAAAGTGCTGTAACCTACGGCATCTTCCGATTTGTTACCGGTACATAAAACAATGTACCCGAATTTATTTGAAAGAGCCATCAAAATATTACTTCTTATTCTTGCCTGTAAATTTTCTTCGGTCAAATCTTTTTGCTTGCCTTCAAATATAGGAGTGAATTCTTTTATATAAGCTTTGTATAGTTTTTCTATGGGAATTATTTTTGTTTCTATTTTTAAATTATTACATAATTCCCGTGCATATTTATTCGATTCTTCCGACGTATATTTCGACGGCATCAAAACGCCCAAAACATTTTTTGCACCGAGAGCATCAACGGCTATTGCTGCGGTTAAAGCGGAATCTATTCCGCCGCTGATACCTAATACGGCTTTTGTAAAACCGCATTTTCTCATATAATCTTTAAAACCGAAAACAAGCGTATTATACAGTTCTTCCTCTCTGCAAGGAGCTTCGTATTTTACGATATTTTTATCGGTATCAAGGACTATCAATTTTTCGTCAAAAGAACAATCAATCAACTTAAAATCTCCGGTTTTATCGACATACAAAGCCAAACCGTCAAAAACATATCCGTCGTGTCCGCCAAGCATATTCAAATAAACAAAATCTCTTTTGTTTTTAATCGCGGAGTGTTTTATTTTATTTTTTATTTCTTCAAATTTTCCCTCATAATACGGGGTATAATCCGAGACGACGGAAAGATTCTTAATATCAACCTGTCTGAATCCGCAAACCATGCAGGACTTTTTAAATTCGCAAATATTTTTTTCAGCCAAATCAACCGCTTCGACAAAATCTTTATTCTTTTCCAAATGTCCGCAATAACCGCCGCGAATTGAAAATTTGGGAAAAACCGTTAAATCACATTTTTTTGAGTCCGCATTTTTTATATACCGTAATACTTTCTCCGTATTACCGGCAACATCACCTACAGTTTGATTAATCTTTGCAAATGCTATTTTCATATTGTTATTTTTTGTCTGTTCTGCTTTTTCTCGGAATTTATTTTTTTAGCCTCAAGAATTTTCTCTTTTGCTCTTTTTGAACGTTTCCTCTTTTGACGTCTTATTTTTTCTATCAGCTGTTGTTTTTTGCTTTTTTCTCCCAAAACCCTCGATTCAATTTCTTCAACAAGCATCTTTCTCGCACAATATCTGTTAAGAAGCTGTGTTCTGTATTTTTGACACTTTATTTCTATTGAAGTCGGAATATGTTTCAGATAAACACATGTAGCAACTTTATTTAAGTTCTGTCCGCCGTTACCGGAAGAATGTACAAATTTTTCCAAAATATCAGTTTCTTTTATATTAAACTTTCTTAACTTCTCTTCCAATTCTTTCTGTTTGGCGGAACTTATTCCAAAATCTATCATCGGTTTATCCCGAAAGTTTCCAAATCTTTCTTTAATTTTTCCGCACTTTCAAACAGAAACGCACTTATTCCCTGAGCCTTTGCGGCTTCTATATTATCCGAAACATCATCGGTAAAAAATATATTTTTCGGAGATACTTTATGAAAAGCTATCACCTGCTTATATATAGCTTTTTCCGGTTTTCTGGCATTCATTAAATATGACACATGTAATTTTTTAAAACATGTATCAAAAAATTCTTTATTTAAATTATAAAGGTATTCAAAATGAAGTTCGTTAGTATTCGAAAGGAGAGCAACGTTGTTTTTTTGAGAAATATCTTTTATTATTTCAATAACATCGTCGTTTGCCGTAAAAATTTCGTTCCAAATCTCAGAAAATTTTTCAAAAGAAAGATTTTCCAACTTCAAAAGCCTTACTACTTCACCATAATATTTTTGCGAAGAAATTTGTCCCTTTTCATATAAAAACGTAGGCGGATAGATAGCCGTAAAATCCGGTTCTTTTTCACGGGAAAATTCAACAAGCTTCTTTGCCATTTTTTCTATATCATAATCAAAAATTACTTTTCCTAAATCAAAAACAACTACTCTATCGTCCGACATAAAAACTACCTCTAAAAATAATAACGGGAAATATTGTACAAATTTTTAAATATTTCGGCAAGCAAAAAATTGCTTATCAAAACATTTACGTACTTTCGTTATAAGACGGAACCTGACTTAATAAAAGAAATAACAAACGGTGCAAAAAGCAGTATAAATATCGTAGGTAACACCAAAAGTGTCATCGGTATCAACATTTTTATCGGAGCTTCATGGGCTTTCTTTTCCGCAACGGCAACGTTTTCGGTATTTATCTGTTCGGCAATTTTATAAAGACTGTCCGTCAAACCTGTACCGGTATCCAAAGAAATATTTAATGCTTTAACAAAAGTATTAAGCTGAAGCAAATCGTACTTCGCCGCCATATCGTTAAAAGCAACTTTCGTATCAACACCTAAAGAAATCTTTTCCGAAACCGAACGAAATTCTTTAATTAAATGTCCGTCTAAAATATTTATGATTTTATTTATCGCACCGATAAAATCTATTCCCGAATAAATAAGTATCGCCAAAAGATTTGCAACATCTGGAATCTGCTTAACCATTGACATCGTTATCTTATTATACTGTTCATATAATTTCATATAAGGAAGAATCAAAAACAAAAGCCCTAAACACAACATAAAAAACAAATCCGTATCAAAAACCAAGAACGAGCAAAACATTCCGAAGAAAAAACAAAGTACCTGAATAAATATAAAATTATACGCATTTAATTTCAAATCATTTTCAAAATCAAAAATTTTCAGCATATTATCAACTTTGTTTATATAATCAATAAAAATCTTTGATTTTATTTTTTTAAAAAAAGGAATAAAAAATTGAGACAGATTTATCAAATGCAACAAAATAATATTTCTTTTATTCTTAACGGCAGTCTCATAAAATTTGTGTTTGGCATAAAATTTACCGAGAAAATTTTCAAAACCGGAATAAAGAATATAAAATGCAAAAAATAAAAATAAAAAAGATAAACTTAAATATATCATAATTTTATATCGGCAATTTTTTTCATTGCGAATGCTCCCATAAGTATCATCAATACGGAAATCAGTAAAACAGCATTTCCTATGACTGTTGTAAAAAGAACGGAAATCATTTCGGGTTCAAAAAGCCACACCAAAACAAGAATTATAAACGGAATAAAACTGACAATATTCCCGGAAAATCGCACTTGAGAAGTAAGGACTTCCACTTTTGAAGAAAGTGCCATTTTTTGATTAAGCGACTCTTCGATTTTTAAAAGAATATCCGACATTTTGATACCGGTTGAATAAGAAAGCCTTAAAGAATCCGTAAAAATTTTATATTGGTCATTATTGATATTTTGTGCGGAAATTTTTAATGCTTCATCAAGGCTTATGCCCATATTAACTTTATTTAATATCTCTTTGAACTCCGACGATAAAGGCTCTTTTATCTGCGAAGAAACCGATTCTATGGATTGAATAAAAGATTCACCCGCGGCAATGGAATTTCTGAAAAGGCGAATAAGTTCAAAAATTTGTTTGTCTATATTTTTTTTATATTTTTGTTGTTCCTTAACGGATTTATTCCACAGAACATATGAAATTATAATTGTTATGATAATTGCATAAATAACATTTAAAAGAATTGATATTAATATAAATATGACGGCGAACAATAAAATTCCTGTTCTTTTGACGTTTGATTTATTTATATTGAAGGATGTATTATCAAAAGAAGTTTCTTTTTTGTACTTTATGTTTTTTAATATAAAAAAAATCAGACAAAATATCGATATTGAAAATAACAATAAATAAATTGTATTCATAATAATATTATTTTTACGGCTTAACGACTATACTTAAACATCGGCTGAAGAATATAACCATCTACGGATTTTTCGTCTTTCTCCAACAAAGATATTTCGGTTACCTTTCTGGAACCGTCGGGGAACCTTGAAACCTGTACTATTATGTCTATTGCGGAAACAATCATTGATACTATGGATTTTTCCGGTAATTCAAAACCCGCCATAAGAGACATTACAACAAGCCTTGAAACCGCATCACGACATGAATTGGAATGAACAGTAGTCATTGAACCGCTGTGTCCGGTATTCATGGCCTGCAACATATCAAGAGTTTCTCCCGAACGACATTCTCCGACAATAATTCTGTCAGGTCTCATTCTTAAAGAATTTACAACAAGCTGTCTTATTGTAATTTCCGAAGTCCCTTCAAGGGATTTCGGTCTTGACTCCAACCTTACAACGTGTTCCTGTTGCAACTGAAGTTCGGCAGAATCTTCTATGGTGATAATTCTTTCTTTTTCCCCTATAAAAGATGAGAGTAAATTCAACAACGTAGTTTTACCCGAACCCGTTCCGCCGGAAATTAAAATATTTTTCTTTTTAGCAACGGAATCTTTTAAAAAATCTATCATCCGTTGAGTTATTGAACCGTAACTTATCAACCTGTCCGCCGTCAATTTATGTTTGGCAAATTTTCTTATTGTAAGTACTGAGCCTTGCAAAGATACCGGAGCAATAACGGCATTAACTCTGGAGCCGTCTTTCAGCCTTGCATCAACTATGGGAGATGCTTCATCTACATGACGTCCTACGGACGAAACAATCCTGTTGATAACATTTTTAAGTTTATCTTCGCTTAAGAATTTTACATCGGTCTTTTCAAGTTTACCTTTACGCTCAACATAAATATTATCCGTACCGTTGACCATAATTTCCGTTACGTTTTCATCGGCAAGAAAATCTTCTATTACGCCCAAACCGATTATGTCGTCGATAAGTGCCTTAGTCAGTTTTTCTTTAACGGCATTTTCAATTTCAATTTTATATTTTGAAAGAAGTTCGTGAATTTTTGTTTTTAAAACATCCGACAAAACATTTTTATCATGTTCGTCGGAATATTCTTTCATTTCTTCAATCAAATCTTTATGCAGTCTGTCTTTCAGAATAAAATATCCGTCGGAATTTAACGAATATAAATTTTTTGTATCGATTTTATTTTCTTTATCCGTATTAACAAGAGAAAAAATTTCATAGATTTTTTTTACGAATTCACTTTTGCCGTCGTTAAACATAAATTTGGAATTTTGAATTTCCGAAAAATTCTCATAAGACAAATTTATGTTTATTGCATTTTTCGGATAAATATCGGATACGCCTTCATCAATATCGTAGTCGATGCCGTTTTTAAAAATCACGGGAACAAAATTTATATCCCGAACGGATGAAAATTTCAAAGAAATATCTTTATAATTTGTCAAAGATACCGGTTCTTTGGATAACGGCACTAACGCCATATCCGTCCGAGATAAAAAACCGTTTATTTTTTCGTCGGAAATATCATAAGCAATAAAAACATCGTCATAAATTTCCGACAATGCCTTTATTATAAAATCATAATTATTATCAATAGAAATTTTATTTATATCCCTTACGCACAAAACATCGCCCGTAATATCAAGATAAGTTTTAAGCATTGGCAGATTTATATCCGTTATTATATGCAAAATATCATCCAAATATTTTATATTATTTTTGCCGTAATAATGCCATACAATACTGCCGTTAGGGCGTAAATCGACAACGATAGCGGGTTTGTTGTTCTTTACGGATAAAACAGACAATCCTCTCAATAACATATTCGTGTTTTGAGGATTATTTATTTGAAGCACCGAAATTATTTTTGTATTTTTCATTATTTTCGATTATAATACTTATTTAAAATCTCATTTACTTCTTTTTGTCTTTTCTGCATATTTACCGCAGCTTGTTTGTTTGAAACATCTTTTACTTTACTTGAAGGAACGGCATCGTTATAAATATCATTTATTTTTATAAACTTATTTTGAACTATGGTATTGTCGGAAACCGGTCTTAATATTATTTTTATTATTCCCTTTTCCCGAGCAAGGAGTATCTTTTGTGCCTGTTCTACCGATACCGCCAATGTTACCGGAACATTAACTGAAACGGGAATATCCGTATCCTGATTGACCGTTCCCATAATATTTGTTCCTACCGAAAGGACCAAAAGATCCTGTGCAACAATACAAGCCGCCTCTTCAAATTCTTTATTTTTTGTTTCATATTCCACAACGGACAGTAAATCCACTTTGTTGCCTGCAGTAATAACACCGTTTATTTCCTGTGTATCAAAAATAAGCGTTATTGCTCTTTTTCCCTCAGGAATAATATTTGAAACTCCCATACCGAAAGAAACGGGAATGACTTTGGAAGATGTTATCTGTTCCCCCTCTTCTATCTGTACGGTGGAAATAAAATAGGGATTCCCGTCCACATAGAAATCTTTCTTATCGGAAATATATTTCGGTTGAGCATACTGCTTTGGAATAATTTTTTCTTTTAAGAATTGATTTGTTATAGTTTCTCCTTGCCCGATTTTTGTTGCGGCAACAATTACCTTGACAGGTTCCGACAGTTTTTTATTTTTCTGTCCGGCATCATACAGATACAATGCCGCAAATGATGCAGACAGCAAAGAGAATATAATTACATAAATAATATTTTTATTCATATATTATTGCCATAAATTTTATAAAATGCATAATGAAATTCGCTACGCGAATTTTGTTGAACGGTTGAAAGAGTGAAAGGATAAAAACTCCAATCTTCCGCCGTTATCTTACGTTTGCTTCCGAGGCGATTTTGTCGTTGGTTTCGGTAAACATGGTATTAACTTTACCGCCGAAGATTTTTACAGCAGAAATTACGACAACTACAACCAAAAAAATTATCAGGATATATTCCACCATACCCTGACCTTTACGATTTTTTAGGATTTTCATAGCATTTCTCCTTAGTCTTTTATTATATTTTACTTCATAAAAATTATGTTAAACATCAATTCTTTCTTTTATGAACAGCCGATTTACACCCCGTCCCGGATAAAACAGAAAGTTTTGTTTTTATTTCAAAATCGTCTTTACCCGCCCATTTTAAAATCTTCGGCATATCGTAAGCATAAGTTATCGATACCGAAGACATCTCCGCCGACGGAACAAACAAACTTTTTGTCGCCGTTAAAAGTTTGGACATATCCAAAACATTTATATCGGCGACACTATAATCTTTTATGTCAATATTGATTTCTTTTATCTTTTCTTTATCGAGCTTCCTGCCCTCGATCATCCTGTGTGTTAAATAATTTTCAATATCTTTTTTTATATCTTCTTTACTTAAAGACGTATTTACAATCATATCGGTACCGTATCTCGTTGCCGATATCAACTGTTGCCAAGTCAAAAAAACTCTTGCGAACCAAACTACGGAAAAAATCAAGACCACTATCACGGGCAGAATGAATACACCTTCCAAAAATGCCTGTCCTTTGTTGTTGAGAAAAAACTTACTGTTTTGCATAAACTTTTATACTTAAAAATCGCTACGCGATTTTTCCAATCTTACGTCGTTCATTTCGCTTTTATAATATCAAAACCGGTATATTTTCTTAAAACTTCCGGAATTACTACAGAGCCGTCTTCCTGCTGGTAATTTTCAAGTATTGTTGCAAATGTTCTGCCTACGGCAACTCCCGAACCGTTCAATGTATGAACAAAACCTCTTTTTTTGGTTGCGGCATTTTTATATTTGCAGTTCATTCTCCTCGCCTGAAAATCTTTGAAATTCGAACAGGAAGAAATTTCTCTATACATATTTTCTCCGCTCATCCACGCTTCCAAATCATAAGTTTTTGTAGAACTGAAACCTATGTCGCCGCTGCACAACGCCATAACCCTATAAGGAATACCGAGCAGTTGCAATACTTTTTCGGCATCATTCGTTAAAAGTTCCAATTCTTTTGCGGAATCTTCCGGACGAACAAATTTTACAAGTTCAACTTTATTGAACTGATGATTTCTGATTAAACCTTTTGTATCTTTACCGTAAGAGCCTGCTTCTCTTCTGAAACATGCGGAATAGGAACAATACTTTATCGGAAGTTCTTTGTCGTCAATAACTTCATCTCTGTGAAGATTTGTAACGGAAACTTCCGCAGTAGGTATTAAATATAACTGATCGTCGGGACATCTGAACAAATCTTCTTCAAATTTCGGAAGCTGTCCCGTTCCTCTCATTGAAGCTCTGTTTACAAGATACGGCGTCATTATTTCTTTATAACCGCTTTCTCTGTGCGTATCCAAAAAGAAGCTGATTATTGCTCTTTCCAAAGCACAACCTTCATTTTTAAGGACGGAGAATCTGGAACCTGAAATTTTTGATGCTCTTTCAAAATCCAAAATTCCGAGTTTTTCCCCTATTTCCCAATGATGTTTAGGCTTAAAGGAAAATTTCGGCAAATCGCCGACAACTCTTACAACAACATTATCTTTATCGCTTTTACCTACCGGTGTAGTTTCGTCGGGGATATTAGGGATTCTTAAAAGAAAGTCTTCAACTTTAGTTTCGACTTCGGATAAAATTTTTTCTTTATCCTGTATTTGCACTCTTAAATTTTCCAACTCTTCAAGGAGATCTTTATCCGGTTCTTTACCTTCTCTCTTAAGTTTGCCGACCTTTTCGGAATCGGTATTTCTTTTCAATCTCATCTGTTCTATATCGGCAATTATTGTTCTTCTTTTATTATCCTGCTCAACAAGCTCATCAAGATTTATATCCTGATTTCTTTTTCTTAAACCGTCTTTTACAAGTTCAATATTTTCTCTGATTAATTTTATATCCAACATATTTTGCCCCCGACAAACGAAAAATCAGAAGATTAAACCATTCGAAACGACACATATTTCGTCAATAACAATTCATATTTTTCGGTTTGAAATAAAAAAATTCGGCACATCGTCCCAAATTATAATCTTACAGGCTGTATATTCTACAATTTTTATAACCGATTAGTAAAGGAAAAAATTTCTAACGGGATTTTTTCCAAATACTTTCCAAGTTATAAAGCTGTCTTAAATCCTGACTCATAACGTGTACGATAATACCGCCGAAATCCAAAACTTTCCAATTTATTGCAGCTTTGCCTCCGTCTCTTCTTAAAACTTTTACATCATAGTCATCCTTGAAAGTTTTCTCAATCTCATTTATTATTGCATTTATTTGCGGCATGGAATTGGCTGTAGCAATAACAAAATAATTTGTAATTTCCGTTTTCTTTCTTACGTCAATTACAACAACATTTTCGCCTTTTTTATCTTCGGCAATTTGTTTGGCTACTTTTGATAATTTGGAAAAACTTATTTTCATAAACACTCCCTGCAGATACAATAAAATTTTTATTTGTTTTATTGCGACAACGCAACCTGATTCCAAACAAACAAATTAATTAAATCAATTTATCTCTCGGCTTATTATAGCAAAAAAAATTATTAATTAAAAGAAAACAGAAAGATAATATACGATAAAAAAAGTAAAATTCCCGGGTAGTCGGAAACGATTGCCCGGGAATCTTTATCAAAAAATAACTTTGTTTAAATTCAGTATTATGCTGCGGATAACAAGGCATGAAGTTTTTTGGTATCAATATCCAACATTTCGCTCATATCCTTGTCCAACTGTAAATTCTCAGCCAATAACAACTCGATTATTCCGTTTAAAACGTAAGCTTTATATTCATCCGTCAAATCCTCTTCCTGAAGCATAGATTGAAGTTCTTTCATTATCTCATCGGGTGTTTTATCCGAAAGCGTCTTGATTACTTCAGCACCTTCCTGAGGATTATAACTCTTACCTGTCAATACTTTGTATTCAACAAGTCTTGCCATAAGCTCATTCATATTATCAACTCTATCGGTATCTTTTACATTATCTATAACTTTTGATAATTCTGTTACCTGCAAGATACCTTCCAATATTCCCTGCATTTCGTCTTTGCTGATATCTTCGTTCATTAATCTGTTCCTTAACGATTCGGCAGCTTTCTGATTTCCTGATTTCTCCAAATGTTTTAATACAAATAATACGGGTCCGGCACCATAATTTTTTTCGAAACTAAATTTGGAAATATTCTTTATATGAGAAACCAACATAGTTTCATCAATGAAATCCAAATCAATTGTTCCTAAGTTTCTTCCTTCTCTTAATCCTCTTGCTTTTTCTTTTGCCGCTTTCTGTTCCGGAGTATCGGCAAACATTGCTTTGATTATATCAAACATCGTAAAACCGTTTTCCGATGTATTTTCTTTGCTGATTTCTCTTAAGACTACCCCGTCGAAAGCAACTGCGGCACCCATATTGATAAGAGACTTGATATTATCCGAAGTCAACACAATATTTTCTCTTTCTTTTCTTGAAATATTGACGATAACATTCGACAAATCACCTTTCATGCCTATTGCTTGATTATAGTTTACAACCTGTCTTTGATTCTTTGAAGGATTTTCGGGAACTGCGACGGAAACGCCTTCAATATTAATATTTTCCGCACCTTCGCCGAATACAACAATATTCATTCCTTCGGCTTTTGCCAAAGCTACTGCATTATCTATATCACGCTGAATTTCCTCAGAAGTTTTAATCATCGGTTCCATACGACTTGTTCCGCCGTCAAAATCAACTTCAAGAGAATATCTTACCGTTATCGGTGTAACATCTATCATAATATTATCTATTCCCTTTTCTTTCAACGCTCTGATTACATCAACGGTAATATCAGCTGCGGCGTAAGTTCCGAAAATATTTGCAGGCTGAATTATCATATCTTTCAATGCCTGAACTCTTATATTTGTGTAATTTAACAAACCTTTTGCAATTGCACTTTTAAGACTTTCGGTACTTACGGCAAGAAATGATTTATCGTCGATATATTCATCTGTTATATCTTCCTGTCCGTCAAGTAAAGACGGTGTTACATAAAGAACTTTCTTATTTACCTGTCCGACAATATTTTTTGCTTTAATATCGTCAAGAATACCTCTTATTGCATTTCTGCCGTCAACACTTTCCTTATTAAGTGCCTCATAAGTTACCATATCCAAGTTTCCTGTTTTCATTGCAAGTTCGAGTAATGCTTTTCTTTCGTCATTATAGATAACATTGCCTGTTTCGTCGGTAATCACTTCTTCGGTACTATTTAACAGTATCAATTTTACTTTTACGCCGCTTTCCGCAAGTGCCTGAGCTTCCTCTAATGCTTTTAAGTCGGAAGCATCAACTATTGAAATAACTTCGGCTTTTACTTTAAATAATGCGGTAATGCCCAAAACTTTCATCTGCAACCAGTTATTGGCACTTCTGATTAAATTCTGAAGGATTTGAGCAACGGAAGATTTTTCAGATTCAAATCCCAAATCATCAATTAATTGTTCCTCTGTTATATATTTTATTATATCATCCGCAACTCCCAATTTTTCATACGCATTGTAAGATTCGCATACTATTAATACTCTCGGATCATCTATTGTTGCAATATATCCTTCGTCACCTTCTTTTAATCCTGCTACTTCATTTAAATCTTTTCTTATCTTTTCTTTATCGGCATCTGTTTTGTCCCACTGTTTTGTTGCAGCAAATCTCCACCATAACAATACCAACGACACTTTTTCTTCCCAACTTAAATTTTGATAATCCGTTATATCAATATTTCTGCCGTTCTTTACTAATGTCGTGGTTATTTTATTCAATGATGTTATTCCTGTTGATTGCCACATATTTGTTTCTATTTTGGCTACTACGGGTTTTACATCTACCGTCGTTCCCGCAAATGCGGATATTGCAGCTATTTCCTCTGCCGTCAAGATACCTTCATATACAGACAAATCTGCAGGTACTTGCTGTCCCGTCACAATTTTCTTACCCGGTTTAGGATCTAAAAGCTGAGGGAACTTCGATCTTCCTCTCTGTGCTATTTCCTGTATAGGATTAAGATTTCCTTTTTCTTTTTCTTTTAATGCTGCTTTGTATTCTTCTAAAAATTCTTCTACCGTCTGCCCGTCAAGCAAATACAGATTTGCAACATATTCAGGTCTATAAAAAGCCACTGCATCATTAAAACCGAATGATGGTACCGAAAGTTCTCTTGCATATTTTTCCAATTTTTCAGCTTCTTCTATATTTCCTGCCTTTCTTGCCGCTTTTGCTTTTTCTTCAACATCAGCTATAGTTGCTTTTAATGTCGGATCTTCTACAGCGAATTGGCTGCCACTTGCTTCATCTACAAACCAACTTCCGCCTTTCAAGCCTGCCACTCTCTGTGATACTTCCGACATAAAGTTTATTCCGTTTGCTTCCGCCTGTTCTATAAAATATCCTAACTCTACAAGGAATGTTTTATCAAATTTTGCCGCATAATTATCTATATTTTTTACATATACATATTTTTTCCCGCCTTCAAACATTCCCAACAATTCACCGCTCTCTATTAACTGATGAAAATATTCTCCATGCCCTAAAGGAGCTTTCTCTTGAGATAATAATGCTTCAGGATTTTTTCTTGCTCTCACCATAGTATCGGCAGCATACCATAAAGCCTTATAATAATCTTCCGGATTATCAAATTTACTTTTCATTGAACGAGTATCTTGCATATTTGCAATGTATGTTGATCCCAACGGCTGTCTGAAAAGTTTTACATTTGCTCTATTTTCAAAACCGTAATATCCGTTATTATCCAACATATTTTGATGTTCCGGAGCATATTCATCATTTGTCATTAACAAAACAACATTATCGTATAACGCCTTCTTTCCCGCCTGAGCTCTCAGTTGTTCAAATAATTTTACGATATTTGTCATAAATATTCCGAAATAAGTTGTTCCGTCTGCCGTTATAGGAACTGCCGCTTTGGAACCCATTGTTTTTACACCTGTTTTTCCGCTTGCTACGACCTCTTTTATTTCTTCAGGAGCTTCTGCAACACTCATTCTTGAGCTTGCTCCACCCATCAATATGGATAAACTTACACTTCCGTCGAGCAATGCCTCCGCACCCTTTCTTTCCAATTCAAGCTGTCTTTCCTGACTCAATTCCATCGGATTGAAAACATCTGCCTGTTCAGTCGGTCTCATAGGCTCTTCAACCACATCATTTTTTATTTCCCCTGCCCAATATTTCTGACCGGTTTTAACTTCAACCGAAACCGGTTTTGCAGGTTCTTCAGGCACTAAAGCTTCTTCATCAACCAATTGCCCGGTTCTTATATATCTTATCAAATCTTCGGCTACACCGAGCTTTTCATAAGCATTGTATGATTCACAAACTATCAATATTCTGGGATCATCTATCGTTGATATATAATTTTCATCTCCTTCTTTTAAGTTTAAAGTTTTATTCAAATCCTGTCTTATTTTTTCTTTATCGGCATCTGTTTTGTCCCACTGT
>CALGGE010000016.1 GCA_937916125.1 uncultured Elusimicrobia bacterium
CTTCGGACCTGAACCGATAAAATCCACAAGCTGATTAAGATACATAGAATTCATATATGCATCGATATACTCACCGGGATTATAATTTTCATCGTCATCAATAATATCCAGATAATCCTTGAAATTCTCTGCGCCCTTCATCTGCTTGACTTCCTGAAGCTCCTGCTTAGCCTTCCGCCTAATGTCCTCAAGCTGATTCATAAGGTTAATATCACCACCGCTGGATTTAGGAGCAATGGTTCCGCCCACATTACGCAAAAGATATGCTTTATTATTATCTAACTGCGTAGATTCATTGAATTTATTAACCACATCCATAAATTCATTATATATTTCACTTTTATAACCCTGAAAAAAGGATATCAGATTCATTAATACAAATTCGTTTTTATATGAAAAAGCATTCTCTGCCCATTCACCTTCAATACTTTTAAGAAAGCTGTTATTGATTCCTTTTTTATTCCGCTTTCAACGGCATATTCGGTCTGTTTTTGCAAAAAATCGCAAATGTCGGATACTACATCATTATTATACTTTATATTTCGCTGCATCGTCAAAGGATTATTGAGCATATGCATTAAAACAACTCCCGCTTTATGTTTGGCAACGACATCCGCCATACTCTTCTTTATTTTTTTTCTGTTTTTGCCGTTGTCGTTTGTTGTACATTGTACATTGTACATTATACATTGCTTTCTTAATGCACAGATATCATTTATTATGTCCGCACCTTCGCAGAGTGCAACTTCGGCAACTTCCGGCTTATACGTATCAATTGATACGGGTATCTTTATTTTTTTGCGTGCAAGTCTCAGGAAATTTTTTATTTTTAAAATCTCGTCTTTTACGGCGACGGGTTTTGAACCGGGTTTTGTCGATTCCGCACCGATATCAATAATATCGGCACCCTGTTCCTGCATATCAACCGCAGCTTTTAAAGCTTTGTTCTCGTCGTCAAAACCGTTACCGAAGAAAGAATCCTCCGAAAGATTTACTATTCCCATAACCAAAGGAATATCTTTTAAAACAACTTTACCGTTTGCGGTAAGAATTATTCTTTTTTCGTTTCCGGCGGAAATCTTAAGAAGTTTTTCGGATACTTCTTTAAGCCCGAAAGGTTGTTCCTTTATTTTTAAAGCAAGTTTTTCGGACAGATATTTGTTTGCACACAAAACAACCGTCGATATTCCTTTTTCAAAAAGAGAAACGTCTTTACTTACGGCAACATCACATCCGCACGATAAAGCTTCCTGTTTTAAAATGTTTGCCGCTCTGTTGTCGATATTTTCTATTATAAAAGAGCTTTGCAAAATTTTTTTCGCAAGTTTGGTATGAACATATTTGTCACACTTCGTACTTGCAATTATTTTTGCGGCATCGTCAATATTATCAACTTTTATTTTTCTAATTCTCATTTTTATCATAACTTAGTTGAACAGCTAAACAGTTGAACAGTTGAATAGTTGAATAGTTTATTGTAAAAATCGCAAAGCGATTTTTGTTATCAATAGATTTTTTGCAGAGCAAAAAATACTTAAAGCTATTCAGCTCTTCAGCTGTCGTTTCGTCGTTCATTGTACATTGTACATCATACATTGTACATTGCATTATCGTTATTTCAATAACGATAATGCTTCGGCTCTTGTTCTTGCATCTTTCAGAAATATTCCTCTCATTGCGGAAGTTATTACTTTAGAGCCGGGCTTTTTTACGCCTCTCATCGTCATACATAAATGTTCCGCTTCTATTACAACCATTGCACCGTTAGGCTGAATGGTTTTCATTAAAGTATCTACAATTTGTTTTGACAGTCTTTCCTGCAACTGCAACCTGTGAGAGAAAGCTTCAACTACTCTGACAAGTTTTGAAATTCCGGCAATCCTGTCTTTCTTCGGCAAATATGCAATATGCACTTTCCCGTAGAAAGGAAGCAAATGATGTTCGCACATCGAATATATCGGAATATCTTTAACGATAACAATTTCTTCGTGTTCTTCCGTTTGGTAATGGACGGGGATAATATTTTCGATATCCGCATTATATCCCGACAGCATTTCCTCATAAAATTCGGCTACACGTTGGGGAGTTCTTTTTATTCCCTCACGGTTTACATCTTCTCCGAATCCTTCAAGCATTAATGCTACCGCTTTTTGAACTTTTTCTCTGTCATATTTCATATTTATACCCTTTACTAAAAACGAATATTATTTAAACAAATCTTCCTGAACCGGAGCTTTTATTTCTTCTTTTTTTTCTTCGGGCTTCGGCTCTGCGGGATGTTCTTCAACTTTCTCTTCGCGTTTCTGTTCCGTTTGTTCAACGGGCTTATCAATCTCTCTCGGTTCAAGCTCTTCACCTTTCATTATCGTATCAATCTGGTCACCGGTCAAAGTTTCTCTTTCTATAAGCATTTTTACAAGATATTCAAGTTTGTCTCTGTTATCTTCCAATATTTTTCTTGCTCTGTTTTTGGCATTTATAACAAGAGCTTTTATTTCTTCATCGATAAGCTGAGCGGTTTTATCGGAATGCTTAGGACTTTTTGAAATATCCATACCGAGAAAAACTTCTTCGTTTTCTTTACCGAGTGCCAAAGCTCCTACCTTGTCGCTCATACCGAATTCCGTTACCATTCTTGTGGCAATCTGCGTTGCTCTGGCGATATCGTTTGATGCACCCGTCGTTATCTCGTTAAAAATCAACTCTTCGGCAACACGCCCGCCCATAAGAATGGCTAAACGCCCTTCGATTTCGGTTCTTGAAGTTAAAAATTTATCTTCAACGGGAACCTGTAAAGTATATCCCAAAGCTCTACCGCTGGAAATTATCGTTACTTTGTGGACGGGATCCATATTCGGAATAACTTTCGCAACAATTGTATGCCCCGCCTCGTGATATGCAATAATGCTTCTTTCTTTATCCGATATTATTCTCGATTTTCTCTGAGGACCTGCAATAATTCTATCGATGGCTTCCTCAAAATTTTTCATATTTACATCGGTTTGGTTTTTCCTTGCGGCAAGAAGAGCAGCCTCATTTGCAAGGTTTGCCAAATCCGCACCTACAAAACCGGGAGTTCTTCTTGCAAGAACTTTCAAATCGACTTCCGGGGATATTTTTATGTTTCTGACATGAACTTTTAAAATTTCTTCTCTGTCGTTTAAGTCCGGAGGAGGAACGACAACCTGCCTGTCAAATCTTCCCGGTCTTAAAAGAGCAGGGTCTAAAACATCCGGTCTGTTGGTTGCCGCAATTATGATAACGCCCTCTTTCGTATCAAAGCCGTCCATCTCGACAAGAAGCTGATTTAATGTCTGTTCCCTCTCGTCGTGTCCGCCGCCAAGCCCCGCACCTCTGTGTCTGCCTACGGCATCTATTTCATCTATAAACAACAAACACGGAGCATTCTTTCTTCCCTGCATAAAAAGATCTCTTACTCTGGAAGCACCAACACCGACAAACATTTCCACAAATTCGGAACCGCTTGACGAGAAGAAAGGAACACCGGCCTCTCCCGCAACTGCCTTTGCCATTAAAGTTTTACCTGTTCCGGGCGCACCCGCAAGCAAAACGCCTTTCGGTATTTTACCGCCGAGCTTTTGAAATTTCGCGGGATTTTTTAAAAATTCTATTATTTCCTGCAATTCTTCTTTTGCTTCTCCGCAACCTGCAACATCTTTAAATGTTATGGGCTTCTTATTTTTGCCTGCCATACGGGCAATGCTTTTGCCGAAACTCATGGCTTTCCCGCCGGCACCCATACCGTTCATCATCCATATCCAGAAAATTATCAAAAGTATTATCGGACCCCAACTGAAAATTAAAGGTCCTATCCAACCGTTATGAAGCTTACCGGAAAACTTCTGAACATTGTTTGCTTCCATATCTTCAACAAGTTTTGGATCGTTAAGCGGGACGGTTTTAAATTTTTTTATTTCGTTATCTTTGGTGGTAAATTCGCCCTCAATCATTCCGTCACCTACGACGGCATTGATTATTTTGCCGGCTTTAATATTCTGTTTAAAAGAAGAGTACGGCATTTCTTCTATATTGGATTTTTTCCCTGCATTCTGCATAAAAACAAGCAAAGTAACAAATAAAAGTATCCAGAACAAAAATCCCCAAGAATCATTTTTTTTCATATTTTTCATATTCATATTTTTCCTCTTTTTAAACTTTTCGGTTTTTCACCCTTTCATCTGTCGTTGTCAATCTTCCAATTTTCCGATATACGGCAAGCCCCTGTATTTCCCATCGTAATCAAGCCCGTAACCGACGATAAATTCTTTTTCTATACAAAATCCCGTATAATCTATATCGACGGTTTTAACTTTTTCCGAGTTTCTGTTTATAAGAACACAAATTTTGACACTGTTTGCTTTTCTTTTAATAAACAAATCTTTTATATACGAAAGAGTTCTTCCCGTATCACATATATCTTCAATTATCAAAACATCTTTCCCTTTCATATCAATAGCGGTATCGGCAATAAATTTTATTTGTCCCGAAGACTTCTTACCGTTATATGAAGACACTCTTATAAAATCCAACTCAAAATCAACTTTAAGCTTCCTTATTATATCACTGCAAAAAATCACACTGCCCGTAAGAATAGAGACAATAAAGAGTTTTTTGTTTTTATAATCTTTATTTATTTTTGACGCAATTTCGGAAACTTTTTTTTCAATATTTTCCCGTGGAATAAAAGGTTTTATTTTTTTCATGGTTTTATATATGAATTATATATAAACTCAACACTTTATTATAACGAAAAATGACACATAAATCAAGAAATTTTCTGCGATAAACTTTCATATTGTTCAAGCGTCAATTTATCGGGTCTGCACATTACGTCTATATTACAACCGTTTAAAATTTCGGTTGCCTGAATTTTTTCGGTTTTCAGAAATGTTGAAAGACAATTTAATACGGTTTTTCTTCTCATTGAAAAACAGTGTTTTATAAGCGAAAATAATTTTATATCGGGATCTTGCGGAAATTTATTTTTCAAATTCATTACGGCAGACATTACCTGCGGTTTCGGAGAAAAACAGCCCGGAGGGACATCAAACAGAAATTCCGCATCGGCATAATATTGTCTGAACAAAGAAATATAACCGTAATCTTTTGTTCCCTCTTTACTTAACAATCTTGCAATAACATCTTTCTGCAACATTATTACACCGGAAACGAAATTTTTATTCGGCAAAAATTTTTGTACTATGGCAGTTCCGACATTATACGGAAGGTTTGCAACTATTTTGAAAGGTTTATCGGGAAGCTCATATTTTAAAAAATCCGTATTTACGACGGAAATATTTTTGTTGTCTTTATATTTTATTTCCAAATCCGCAGCCAAACGGGAATCAATATCAACAGCTATAAGATTGTCCGTTAAATCTTTCAAAATATCGGTAAGTGCAGCTTTCCCCGGACCTATTTCTATAACGAGATCCTGTTTGGAAACAGCTGCACTTTCGACAATTTTATGTGCAATATTTTTATCGGTTAAAAAATTCTGACCGTGAGGCTGACGCATAAATTATTTCTTAGATTTCTTCTCTTTTTTTTCTGTCGTTTTTTCCTCTTTAACGTCTTCTTTTGATTCGGCTTTCGGAGCCTCAACAGCTTTCAAACCGTGCTTTTCTCTGATAAGATTTTCCAATTCATAAGAAAGTTCGGCATTGTTAGCCAAGAAATCTTTAAACTTATCTTTCCCTTGAAATCTTTCGTCTTTGTATGTATAGAAAGAACCTGCTTTTTCTATAATTCCGTCGTTAACTCCGATATCTATAAGATAACCCGTTTTGTCGATTCCCTGCCCGAAAACGATATCAAATTCCGCCTGTCTGAAAGGAGCGGCAACTTTATTTTTAACAACTTTTACTCTTACTCTGTTACCTAAAATTTCATCGCCTTTCTTGATGGATTCAATTCTTCTTATATCCAAACGAACCGAAGAATAGAATTTAAGAGCCAAGCCTCCCGGGGTAGTTTCGGGATTTCCCCACATAACACCTATTTTCTGTCTTAATTGATTTATAAAAATAATTGAAGCTTTTGATTTTGATACCGTTGGGGTGAGCTTCCTTAAACCCTGACTCATAAGCCTTGCCTGCACTCCGACGAAAGCATCGCCCATTTCTCCCTCGATTTCGGCTCTCGGAACAAGTGCGGCAACCGAATCCACAACTATCAAATCTACGGCACCGGAACGAACAAGCTTATCGGCAATTTCAAGTGCCTGCTCGCCCGAATCGGGCTGAGAAATAAGCATATTGTCAATATCAACGCCGAGTTTCAACGCATATTCGGGATCCATCGCATGTTCGGCGTCTATATACGCTACAATCCCGCCCTGCTTCTGTGCCTGAGCCGCAATACACATTGCGAGAGTGGATTTTCCCGAAGATTCGGGGCCGTATATTTCTATAATTCTTCCTCTCGGTATTCCGCCGATACCTATTGCTATATCTAAAGGTAATGCTCCCGTAGGAATAGCTTCAACATCTTCATGATTTGTGTCTCCGAGTCTCATAACGGCTTCTTTACCGAAATCTTTTTCGATTTGAGACAGAGCCAAATTAAGAGCCTTCATTTTTTCTGCATTAGACATATTATTTCTCCTTTGATATATATTTTCTAATTTGCGTCGTTCCCGCATAATTCTCTGAAATTACAATATTTACAGAAAATTTCTTTGTCTGTTTTTGCAAAACAATCTTTTTCTTTCGGAACATTATGTTCTATATTTTTCAAATAATCATACATTACTTTTGTTTCTTCTTCAACCTGCTTTTGAAAATCCGAGAGCATATCGTCGGTAATTGTTATTTCCTGTTCAAAATAGCCAGGATTCAAATAAACAACCGTCGGTATGATTGACGAAGAAGCTACGCCGAAATGATAACTTGCCCAAAGAGAATAACCGACAAGCTGTTTAGTATGTTTTTTTAAATCCTGTTTCCCTGTCTTCCAATCGAGAATATAAATTTTATCATCTGCGGGAATAAGAAAATCCACTTTACAGTATGCTTTGTATTCGTTGATTCTTGTTTCGCCGAACCCTTCCGGTTCGACAATCCAATTATCTTTTTCTTTAAGTGCCGTCTCAAAAATCCATTTCAGTCTGTCGCTTCCGAGAAAATTTTCAAGTATTTTTTCCACCTGTAAAAAAACTTCATCGACGGTAATTGTATCTTTCTGCTTATAATAAACTTCACAGAAAGTTTTAGTATTGCAATATTTCTCCGTCATATTGCGAACATATTTCATAAAATTAGGTTTGCTTATGGGCTTGGAAGATTTTTTCAATCTTAAAAGAATATCCCTTATGGAATCATGAACAATATTTCCTACCTCGAGAGCATACGAAGTTAACGCTTTCAATTTTTGTATTTTTTCCGCAGGATTTTCCCTGTCATAACGAGGGTAATAATTATAAAAATATTGTCTTTGACAATTACTGAAAGTATCAAACCTTGATACGGACCAACCTAAAATATCCGTAAACGGGAATTTTTTTATTTTCGGAAGTTTCATAGCCTGTTTATTTTACAATATTAATATTTTTTTTACAATCTAAAAATTGCCGAGTAATTTTTCGGCATTGACGTGAAGAATTTTCTCAAGAAAATCTTTTTCTATATCAAGACTTCTCAAAAACTTTAATTCTTTTTCCGGATCCCCTATGGGGAAATCCGTTCCGAACAAGAATTTATTTTTATCGTGTTTGTTAAAAAATCCGTAAACCTGTTCTTTCGGCATAAAAGTTATCGACGAGGAAGTATCCATATAAAAATAATCGTCTCCGACAATTTCTTTTTCTATCGTATCCCACATTTTAAAACCGCCCATATGTGCGGCAACAAATTTTATTTCCGGGAAATATTTTTTTACGTTCTTCATTTGCTTAGGTCCGGCCTGTACAAGCCCCGTTAAAGAAAGTTCATACCCGCAATGCACCAATATGGGAATTTGTAATTTTTGAATTTTTTCATACATGGGAAAAACTTTTTCGTCGTCTATAAAAAACATCTGAAATTCCGGCTGAAATTTTATACCTTGTGCATTTTCTTTAATCCTGTCCAGTTCGTAAGACCATTTTTCATAGAACGGATGAAGAGAGGCAAACCTGATAAACCTGTCGGATTTTATCGAGAATAACCAGTTATTTATATGTTCCACCTGATTCGGGCGAGAAGCTACCGACGCAAGAACACTTTTATCTATTTCATTTTTGTCCATGACGGCAATTGCATTATCTGCCGTGGGAACTGCCGTTATCGAACGACGAAAAGATTTTTCCAAATATTCTTTTGCTTTTTCCGCCACTTTGTCAGGCCAAACATGTGTATGAAAATCGACTATCATAAAACACCTTTACTTAAACTTTTTGTTATGTCATGCTGAGCTTGTCGAAGCATCTCGTTGTTGCCGTTGAAACTCTTCAACTCTTCAACTATTCAACTTTTCAACCGTCGTTCTGTCATACTGAGCTTGTCGAAGCATCTCGTCGTTGCCGTAGTAGTTTGCCGTTTGTCGTTTAAACTTTTCAACTGTCGTTGTTGTACATTGTCGTTCTCAGCTTTTCTTCTTCTGTTTATTATACAAATTATAAACATCTTTGTCCAATTATATTAAATTACAAATTAACAATAAAAAGTAAAATCTGATAACAAATAATAAAATCAAGCAACAAAAAATCATAAAAAATAAAAGAACAAAAAATTTAACAATAAAATAAAAATAATAATAACTATTGACAAATAAAAATAAATAATATAAAATAATGCCTATAATTAAGAAATAAAAATAACGAGTGATAACAAATGGAAAAAATAACAGAAAACAAAAACGATAAACAGATCATGGATATTAAAGAACTGGCGGAATATTTGGGGATAGGAAAATCTACCATATATAATTTAATACGTCAGAAAAAAATTCCCGCTTCAAAAATAGGGAAACAATACAGGTTTTCAAAAGATGTTGTTGACAGTTGGCTGAAAGATAAAGTCATAACAAAAAAAGAAGCCGCAACAAAATAAAAACTATATATTTTATATATAAAGGATTTGGAGAAGTTAAAAAAACTCAATCAGGAGGATTAAAATGGCAGAAAAAGTTGCTAAATTAGGCGTAAAAAGAGAAGAAGGTTATCTTTATTTTATCGACAAGAACGGCGACGTTTCCAGATCAGTAATGGCAAGAGCAGGAAAGAAAGGCGGAAAAACAACGAAAGTTGCTAAAGCAGGCGTAGAAAAAGAATCCGGATACCTCTATTTCTTGGATAAGAACGGCGATATCTCCAGAGCAAAAATGTCCAGAGGCGGAACAAGAAAAGCTAAAAAAGCTGCAAAGAAAGTTGTTAAAAAAGCAAAAAAAGCAGTTAAAAAAGTTGTAAAAAAAGTTGCTAAAAAAGCAGCAGTAAAAAAAGTTGCAGTTAAAAAAGCCGTTAAGAAAGCAGTTAAAAAAATTGCTAAAAAAGCAAAAAGAAAATAAGGTACTTAAAATAGAAAAAGCTCAGCTTGTTTAAAGCTGAGCTTTTTTATTTTAAAAATATTTTGAATTTTTTTAATTCTTTTTTCAGCCTGATATACGGTAAACCTACGACGGTGTAATAATCGCCGTATATTTTTTTTACAAAACAGTCATCTTTATCCTGCACGGCATAAGAGCCGGCTTTATCCATATGTTTCCCGAAAAGTTTTTGCAATTCGTCCTCGGGGAGTTTCTGCATTTTAACTTTTGCGACGTCATAAAAAACGACTTCTTTGTTATCGCTTAAAATCGACACTCCCGTATAAACTCTATGTAAACTTCCGTTAAGTTCTTTTATTATTCTTGCGGAATCTTTTTTATTTTTCGGTTTGCCGAGAATTTCTCCGTTAAGAACGACAATTGTATCCGAGCCTATAACGATACTGCCGGGATTTTTTTCTTTTACCGATTTTGCTTTTCTGTAAGATAAATATTTCACAATCGACGAGGGCTTTTTCAATTTTGTATGTTCGTCAATATCGGCGGGGCTGATTTTAAATTCCATTCCCCATTTTGTTAAAAGTTCTATTCTTCTCGGCGACGCCGAAGCAAGTATTATTTTCATTTTTATATCCTATATCGATATTAACGACAAATCTTTCAATTTTGCTAATGCTCCGTTCAAGATAACAGCCGTAGTCCGCAATTTGCGGTTTTTTCGCTATAAATATAATTATTACAAATAACAAAACTCCGACAGTAGGACTCGAACCTACAACCCTCCCGTTAACAGCGGGATGCTCTACCATTGAGCCATGTCGGAATCAATTGCTAAGGTCTAATATTGTACAGTTTTTTTAAATAAAAATCAAGCAAAAAATTACTTAAAAGCTTTATTCTGCCGTTTCGTTCTTTAAATTAATTTCAATTTTTGTATTCTTTCTTATACTTTCAAACCAGTCGTTCAAAACTTCATTTGCTTTCAATTGCAATGCATACTCTTTGTTTAAATCGGGCATTTCTTTTTTCATTTCTTCCAATTCGCCGTCGCTTACGGAAGCTGCGGAAGCTATAAGAATTTTTAATTTGTTTGCCGCGATTTGTTTTCTTCTGAATGTTTCATATTCTTTGGGAGACAATCTTAAATTGTTTAAAAATCTGTAATAATAACGAACATCAAACTGCCCCTGTTCGTTTAAGAAAAACGGATATTTCTGAATATCGGAAGCAAGCTCGGCGTCGGAAACCGTTATACCGTACTTTTTAGTTTGTTGCCAAATAATTTCATCCTGAACCAAACCTCTGACAATTTCATTTTGAGTTTTTGTTCTTAAATATTCCGTCATTTCCAAACCGGACTGTCTTAACATATCAAGAGAATTATTATAAAGACTGTAATAAAGCTTATATGGAATTTTTGTATTCCCGACTATGGCAATGGTATTAAAATCCAATTTCTTGCCAAACATATAACTGCCGAATCCGACAAATGTTCCGGCTAAAAAACCTATTATAGTTATTAAAAAAATTTTTACTTTGTGTTTTCTTAAAAAATCCATCATGATATGTAGCCCCTTTTATATATACATCTGCTGTTCCCGACCATATATACATTAAAAATCGCTTTGCGATTTTTATGCATTGTCGTTATTTTTTTCGGTTTCGGCAACAGGCATTGTACTTTGTCCTCTGAATATTGCTCCTTCGTTTATATAAAGAATATTAGTATATAAATCTCCTTCGACTTTTGCCGTACTCAACAGTTCTATACCGTCATTTGCGTTGATATTACCTTTTATTTTTCCGGAAATCACAATATATTTGGTACTGATATTACCCTCTATTTCGGCACCCTCGCCTATTACAACACTTTCGGATTCTTTAATATTTCCTATAAGCTTACCGTCAATTCTGATACTCTTTGCCGTCGATATATCACCCGTAAAAACGGTATCGGTTCCTATCCAAGTTTGTATAGCTTCAATATTTTTTTTAACTTTTTTCATAACCTTTCCTTAAATTATTATTTTTATCGGTAATTTCATTTATCAATCAAGATAGCTGTTCAAATATTTCATCGGATTAATCGGCTTTCTGTTAATCTGCAACTCATAATGAACATGCGGTCCGGTAGAACGTCCCGTACTTCCCATCTTTGCAATTTCTTGCCCTTTAGCAACAAAGTCTCCGCGTTTCACGAGAGATTTGGAAAGATGTGCATAAACGGTTCTATACTTGTGTCCGTGCTCTATCGCAATAACGTTGCCGTACCCCGATTGCCATCCCGAAAATACTACTATACCGTCGGCAGTTGCCACAACGGGCGTACCTTTCTTATTTGCAATATCTATAGCGGGATGGAAAAATTTATGATTAAATATAGGATGGATTCTTACCCCGTAAGGAGAAGAAATAATTCCTTTTGCAGGCCATATGGACGGCGTATATCTGAACAACTCTCTCTGTTTTGAAATATGGTTTATTACTTCGGAATAACTTTTCATAGAAGCTTTGTACTCTTCCAAAAGTTCAAATGATTGGTTGGCTATATTTTGATAGTCAATATCGTCCATTCTTCCCGAAAGTATCATTGATAAGGCACCGGACTCAAGCGGTGTAGGTCCGCCGGAACCCAACCCGAAACCGTTCTCTATTATGATCCTCTTGGAATCCATTGCAAGCAAAGAACGAATATGATCGTCGTTCTGCTTTACCTGCGATAAAATTTCTTTTGATTTTTTTATCTGGTCGGCGAAGAAAAGCATTCTCATTTTCATTATTTTATTATCCGCTTTTATCGTAACATAGTCTATATGTTTACCGGATATAAAACCCGCCCATAAAGTAAGCCCCGTCCAGCAGAAAAACAACAGGACAAGGACTGACAACGAAAAATTAACCTTAAACGGCTTCATATTTCCGTGATGAATAAAAACTATGGTAACTTTTCTTTTAAGTTCTTTTAATAGGTCTTTTAACTTTTTCATATAAGCCTTAAAATTATAACATAAAATAATTTATGTTTCAACTTTTTTTTATGTTTATTTATATATTTTTAATTTTTTTGTTTAAATTTTCGTAAGAATTTTGTATAATAATGCATTATGTATGAAGAAAAATCGGCAGGAGCCGTACTTTACCGGGAACAATCCGACGAAATAAAATTTCTTTTGATTTATTCCAAAAGAAACGGCGAGTGGGGCTTTCCGAAAGGACATATCGAAAAAAACGAAACTGAAACGGAAGCTGCGGTAAGGGAAATTTTTGAAGAGACCGGAATAAAAGTAAGTGAGAAAGATTTCAACAGAAATTTTCGATTTTCGGATACATATAAAATAAAAGGAACTTTGGACTCCACAAAAGGTAGAATTATTGATAAAAAAGTTATATACTATTTGTGTGCCGTAAAAAACATTTACGATGATACGGCAATATGTGAGAACGAAGAAATAGAAAAAATCAAATGGATGTCTTTTGAAGAAGCTTTATCCGTTTTGAAATATGAAAAACAAAAAGAGCTGTTAAAATTTGCGAAGCAAATTTGGTTGAATAGTTGAGAACGGCAATGTACAACAACGACAGTTGAATAGTTGAAAAGTTGAAGAGTTGAAAACGGCAATGTACAATGTATGATGTACAATGT
>CALGGE010000017.1 GCA_937916125.1 uncultured Elusimicrobia bacterium
AATTTTCCGATTTCACTTTCTTTTACCTTATGCAAGTTTCTTGTCTTACCGTACATAGCACCCGAACCGAATAAGATTACTCGTGTAGTATCGGATTTATATTTTAAAATATTATCAACCATTGCAAGATTATCTTCAACAGTCGTATCTTTATCTGCAATACCTCTTGCACCGCCTGTTGATGCACAATGAATTATAAAATCAATTTTGTTTTCTTCAAAATATTTTTTTACTTCGTTTGAATTTATTAAATTAAGTTCAATACTTCTCGGGGTGAAAATGTCGTATTTATCCTGCAAATATTGTTTTAAATTTTTACCGATAAAACCGCCTGAACCGGTTAGCAAAATTTGCTTTGGCGAATTTTTGTGAGGTATGGATGTATAGAGGTGTGGATGATTGCAAGAAATTCTCATTGTTATTTTATTGTTTTTTTATAAACCTGTGTATTAAATATAAAACTTTGTTCGTTTAAAAATTTTTATTAATTTACAAAAATAACACTTTGTCCGGAATGGCAAAAATATTTTTTGCAACATTTTCAACAGAATCTCCACGATAAACGACAATACCAAAATCAAGCTTATATTGTTCCATAAAAAGTTTTAAAGATTTTACATCAACTCTATTTATTTTGTCTTTCATTTTTACTTCTATCGGAAGAATTTTATTTTTATATTTTATAATAAAATCTATTTCCAACCCGGCTGCAGTTCTATAATAGTAAAGTTCAGGTTGAATATTTTTTATAGATTGCCACTTTATAAGCTCACTAAAAACCCAGGTTTCATATTCCTTACCTGTTAAATCTTTTTCAGTATTTTTTAATATAGTTCTCAATAGTCCCGTATCGGTAAAATACATTTTTGGAGCTTTTATTAATCGTTTGGAAATATTTGAATAATACGGCTGTAACAAATGTATCTGATATGAAATTTGTAAAAGTTTTGTATAATTATTTGCAGATGTTACGGAAATGCCGCAATCTCTGGCGACCTCTGAATAAGAATATATTTGTGCAGATCTGTCAGCAATGATATTTAAAAATTTGGTTATCTTTTCTATCTCAATAGAATATTTTAAATCTCTGACATCTTTTTCCAAGTAAGTATTTTTGTAGTTAGAAAGCCATCTTTGTTTCCTACCAATATCTTCAGAATTTATAACTTCAGGATAACCACCCCAACATTGATGTTGAATAATAGCTTTATCCACGATATTTTTCTGAGATAATGATAATATCGGTATCTGTTGTTCCCAATTTTTTTCAAAAAGTTTATCAAGAAAAATTTCAGTCCTATCATCAAACATTTCCGAAAGAGCAAAAGGATACATAGCAAACAAACTCACTCTTCCTGCTAAAGATTCTTGAACTGATTTTAAAAGCATTAACTGAGATGAGCCCGTTAAAAAGTGATGATTCTTTTTATTTCTATCAATCAATACTTTTACACTGTCAAAAATTCTTGGAAATTTTTGAACTTCATCCAATATCAAAACTTTTTTATTTTCTGCAGACAACTTTTCAACAGCATTTGAAGAAAAGAAATCTCGAGTATCCGGATTATCAAAGGAAATATAACTAAAATTATCCTTATATAAACTTTCTGCCAAAAGCACTTCCAACAGAGTGCTTTTGCCTATCTGTCTTGCTCCGGTAATGATAATATTTTTATCACTGCCATAAATATTGGAAATAACATTTTGAAGTCGTCTTTTATACATAATACATAGTATTTTAACATTTTAATTGTTAAATTGCAAGGCAAATTAACATTTTAATTGTTAAATTGCAAGGTAAATTAACATTTTAGATTTACCGTACATAGCTCCTGAACCTGTTAGCAAAATATTTTTCATTATTTAAATTCCTATTCTTGCTTTTATTTTTCTCAAAGAATGATATAATTTATAATTTTTCGCCGTTGCAATCTTTAGCAAAAAGATTAAACCGTAAACTACAAAATATATCGGCAACAAACATACCGCAAAGTAAAAGTACCAATTATTTTTATAATCAGCTAAATATTCAGCTCTATTATAAGTAGGAATACAGATGGACAATAAATGTTGATTTAAAATATCTTTATTCATTTTTTATCTTTTTAATTTAATCTTTAAATTCTAAACATTTGCTCATTGCACAAAAATTCACATATAAATATTAAAATATTTGACAACACTATTTTCCTAAAACATTTTTTATCATTTTTATAACTTTGGTTGAGTTTATTGTGTTTATATCTAAAGGCGAAATTTTATTATAGTAAAAGTCAAAAATATTTTTTTCTTCTTCCAACATCTTATCAACTTCATCAGGATAAATATAAGAGTCTTCAAGATTTTTATATGGATGAAACTTACCATAAGACATACCGCTACTTATAACTAAAAAAGGTATATTTGTTGCTGCCGCGATATGTACCGTTCCGGTATCAACAGAAATTAATAATTTTGCTACTCTTTCAAGAATAACAGGAAGCATAGATAACGAAATTGTCCCTACTGCATTAATAACCTTATCCAACTTATTGCTATCAATTAAGTTTAATAATTTAGCTGCATTGTCTAAATCAACTTTTGAACCTAAAATAACACATTTATAATCGTAGTTTGATACTAAATAATTTATAACTTCTGCAAAATTTTTTTCGTTCCAATTTCTTCTGGTATCTCCTGACCAAGGAGAAATAAAAATATATTTTTGATTAATATCTAACGGATATGCAAAAAACGGTCTATTTATATCTATCTTAATATTTAGCAATTTTTCAAAAAATATTTTATTCCTATCAAATTCAAAAATAAAATCATCTCCTGTATCTATTAACTCTGTATAAAGATTCTTATATTTTTTTGTTATTCTGTTATCGGGACCTTTGCAACCTATAACTTCTTTTGCTTTTAAATTATGAATTAAACTTTCAGTAATCAATGTATCTTTTTCATGAACCGGAGAAATAATTGTATCTATTCTATACCCAAACAGCTTTAAATATATAAATCTTCTATAAAATATTTTTTTTAATCTTGACATCCAATTATCAAAATTTATCCAAATAAATTTATCAACAATACTATAATCATATTGTTCCGATAATTGACTAAAATCCTGTCTTCCTATAAATACCAATTTTTTATCTTTATATTTTTCGCTATTTTTAACATAATATAAAAAATTATGCATTAGAATATAATCGCCAATGCCATCCGTTCTAATAACGACAACTGCCGGAAATTTTGTAACCAAAATCATTCTTATTTTATTAATAAAACTTATTATTTTATTGAAAGAAATTTAACTTCTATTTTTATTTTTAAAAAATAAATTTTATGATAACAATCATTTTCATTTAAATTATATAACTCGTAAATATTTTTAAGTATTTTTAACGATCTATTATCAAAGAAACGTTTTATTTGGTTAAAATGATACGGCAAATAATTATATACTATCTTTCTCAATTTTTTATTATTCAAATTATAAATCCAATTAAGCCAGTAATTATATCCGTTAATAGCCGCTTCTACATTTGGAGAACCTGACTCAGAACCGGTATGACATCTATAATTTACGGAATGTTCCGAAGCGACTGCCATATAATTATTTTCTCCTACTAATTCCATTACTAATTTTTCATCTGTAGACATAAGTCTGAATTTACATACAATACCGCCAATTTCTTTATATTTTTGCGTTTTTACACAATAACCGGCAAAAGTTTCAGTATATGTAAATTTTAATCTACCATTGAGATAGTCATATATTGTAATTTTTTCTTTTATATCGGACTTATGAAATATTTCAGATTTCTCGTTTATCAAATTTATATTAGTTCTGTATATATTACAATTCGGATGTTTTTTTATCATTTTATAAATTGAAGATAAATAATTTTTTTCAAGAACATCATCTGCCATAAGAATAGACATATATTCATTCATCTCAATATCTTTAATTCTTGCCCAATTTTCCTCTATCGTCAGGAGTTTATCACTTTTTATGATTGTTATTTTATCTGAATTTAAAGTATTCAAATATTCTGCAGTTCCGTCATCTGACATATTTTCCAAAAGTATAATATTGTACTTTTCATAATCTTGAGACAAAGCACTATCAACACAATCCTTTATATACGGCATGCCGTTATGAACAGGTATTACTATTGTAAATTTAGTATCCACTTAATACTTCTTTAATTCCTTCTGATAATTTATATTTAACTTCATACTTGACTTCATTAATCAATCTTGAATTATCTCCAACTATAATCGGAGGTTGACTTGATGGTTCATCTTTAAATTTAATTAAATTTTCTTTTCCCATTTGTTTTCCAATTTCTAAAGCAAAATCTTTAATCGATATTGTTTTGCCCGTGCAGATATTCACAGAACCTTTAACTTCAGAATTTAACAATGCAACAAATGCCCCTGCTATATCTTTAGCATACACATAATCTTTATATAACTTTCCGTTTTTTATTATAACTTCTTCATTTTTTGAAAGCTTATCAATGATCATTCCTGTCAATCTAATTTTATCTTCATTTCTTCCGTAAACATAAAATATTCTTCCATAACCGAAACTTATATTATTAATCTTACAAAAATATTCTGATATTTCATGAAGTTTGTTTTTGCAAAAAGTATAGATCGTTTTATCTGCATCAAGTTCATCAATCTCTTTTAAAGGAGAATCTTTAAACTTATATTCAAAGCAAGTCCCTGCAAAAACAACCCTTTTCCCGCCATTATCTTTAAAATATTTTAAAAGATTTATTCCTGCATTTAAAAATTTATAATTTATATCGGAACTTAAATAATCTCCTGTCGTGCACCAAGCCATATTTAACAAATACTCAGGCTTAATATTTTCTATTGTAATTTTTATAAAATTTTCATCAAACAAATTTCCTTCTATCCAATGAACACCGTTATTATGATTATTTTTGTCAATAGTAATTGCAAAAATATCAAAACCGGCTTCTTTAAGCGGTTCTATAAGTTCTTTACCGATTAACCCTGTTGCTCCTGTTACAAGAACTTTTTTACAACAATTCATAATTTTTATCCCTGTCATTCATAATCGGTTCAAAACCGAAATTATTCCATTTTATACCTAATTTAGGATCATCATATCTCAAACCTACATAATATTCCGGCTTAAAAAACTCTCCTAATTGATAATAGACCGTCGTATTATTTTCCAAGGTTTGAAAACCATGAGCAAACATCGGAGGAATATATAACATTTTATTACTACTGCTTGTAATATTTACCCCCCCCCATTGTAGGTAGGTAGGAGAATTTTTTCTTAAATCAACAATAACATCATAAATACTTCCGCTTAAACAAGATACCATTTTAGGTTCCAAAAATGGTTCTTTTTGATAATGCATTCCTCTTATGGTATTTTTTTTATAATTTTTTGAAATATTGCATTGACAGATATCAAAATCTATGTTGTATTTCGCAAGTTCATTTTTACAAAATTGTCTTGCAAACGTTCCTCTATCATCCTTAAATTCTTCAAGTTCTATTAAATACGCACCCTTTAATTCCAACTCCGTAAATTTCATTTTTATATCCTAAAAATTTTTATTTTTATCATTAATAATATTTTCCAATTGTTTCTTTGTCGGCATTATTTTTTTCAACTTATACTCAGAAACTCCTATCGGCTTATGAATATCACTTAATGAATATTCTACAATAATATTATCTTTACTTCTGCATAATAATAAGCCTATAGTGGGATTATCTCCCTGTTTTTTTAATTGTCTATCTACTGCAGTGACATAAAAATTCAATTGCCCTGCAAATTCCGGTTCAAATTCACAAGCTTTTAGTTCAATAACTACATAACAATGAAGTTCTATGTTATAGAACAATAAGTCTATATAAAAATCTTTTTTTGAAACTGCAATATGATATTGTCTGCCTATAAAAGAAAAACCTGTACCAAGTTCCAACAAAAACTTAGTAATATTTTTTACAAGCTTATCTTCTAAATTTTTTTCTTTCTTTTCTTCTTGAATATTTAAAAAATCAAAAATATATGGATCTTTAAAAGTTTGTTGTACTAAATCGGAATTAATATCCGGTAAAGTTTTTTTAAAATTTGTTATTGATTTTCCTTGTCTTTTATACAAATCACTTTCTATGTGATGAACCAATACTGATCTACTCCAACCGAATTGAACTGCTTTTTTAAGATAAAATTCAGTTTCTTTTAAATCTTTTATTTTGTTTAAGATTACTAAATTGTGTCCCCATGGCAATTCTCCAACAAGTTGTTGGAGAATTGTATTTTTTGAATATTTTAAATAAAATTGTCTCATATACCAAAGATTCTGTGCAGAAAAACCTTTTGCATTAGGAAATTCCATTCTTAAATCTTTGCTTAGTTTTTCCACGATAGATTTGCCGTAATTTTGCACTATCTGTTCTTCAACAATTCTCTTACCTATGCTCCAATATAATAAAATTAAATTTTTATTTACTGTTCTGACAACATTAACTTTTGCAGTTTTTATATCTGATATTATATCGTGCAAAATATCATTATAATTTTGATTTTTGATTTCTTTTATTTTATTTAGCATTTATTTTTTCAACCCACTTAAGCATATTTCTTATTCCAGTCAAACTGTCAACTTTTGGTGACCAATTAAAAATTTTATTGGCTTTTGAAATATCAATAACAATATTATAGCTGTCAGACAATAAACTTTTCCCTAAACGTTTTCCCAAATATCCGGTTGCACCGGTAAGCAAAATTGTTTTCATTTTTATATCCTAAAATTTCATATCATCTTCCAAACTTCAAACTGCTTTTTATTATTTCTTTTATCTTAAATTTTATTTCATAAACAAATATTCTAAATTTATCTGTTAAAGAAAATTTGCTATCTATTATATCACATATTTTCTCATAGGGAATCTGTGAAAAATATTTAACATATTCTTTGCATTCATCTATTTTTTTTATGGTCAAACCATATTTTTTTGACAACATGTAATAATACTCAAAAGTAAATAAATTTGTATTTATCGAATGATCTTTTATAATTTTTGCTCTTGTATCTTCCGGTATATCAAAAGGTAAACTTAAAATATATTTACTCCAATTACGTCCGAAAATTTCAACCGAGGAAGATATCCATCCTGACGACACCATAGGAACTGCTTCCAATATCTCTTTATTGAGCCAAAAAATTTCCGAATTATTATTAAACAAATATTGTGTCAAAATAAAATGATGAATAAAATTATTCCATTTGTATGTTGCTATATCAAAATTATCTATAATCCTTTTGCTAAAAACTATTGATGATAAAAGTGTATAATGCCATCCCAAATCGTTCATAAATAAAACAGGATTTTTATACACATTATTTTTGATTTTAATATTTCTACCTTTGGCTCTTGTTACAACTGCGGAATATTTAAAATCATTTAATATTTTTAACAATTCGTTGAAATTTTTCTCAATAATATAATGTTTATCTCCAAGCAAAATCGAATATTCGCCATCTGCACACTTCAACACTCTGTAAAAATTCTCATCGGCACTTACGGTTTCTGAATTTTTAAAATATTTTATATATTTGGAATTTAAACCTTTTATATAATTTTCAGTATCGTCCTGAGAGGCATTATCATTGATTATTATATCGAGATCATATATACTTTTATCAATAAACTTTATAACCTTAGTTAAAGTTTTTTTTAAAACATCCGCACGATTATATGTCGGAATACAAACTGATAATAAAATTTTATTCATTTTCATTTCAATTTTTCTTTCACAAACTTATGTATCAAATCGGAAATTTTGTTCATTTCTTTTTTACCGAGTGCAGGGAAAGTTCCTACCCAAAAAGTGTTGTTCATTATGTAGTCTGCATTAGGAAGCATTTTGTATTCCGTTTCGGTTAATCTGTTCGACATCAACAGAGCGGAAGACCCTATCCTCATGGGAATTTCATTTTCCGTCATCATGGGTTGCCTTAAAATATTACCTGCAAAAAGCTGCCTTGTTCCGACGCCATGTTCTTCCAAATATTCAACCAACTGCTGTTTTGTAAAAATACCGTTTTGTTTTACGGATAACAAGAGACCAAACCAAGAAGGTTTTGTTCCTTCTTCAATTTTAGGAAATATAAAATATTCTTCCAAATCTTTTAATTTATTAATTAAATAATTTGCATTTTCGGTTCTTTTCTCTAAGAACTTAGGAAGTTTTTTCAATTGGCTTAAACCTATTGCAGCCTGCCAGTCGGTAATTTTTAAATTATATCCTATATGAGAATATGTGTATTTATGGTCGTAACCGAACGGCAAATTACCAAGTTGCATGGAAAATCTTTTTCCGCAGCTGTTATCTCTGCCGGGCTTGCACCAACAATCTCTGCCCCAATCTCTAAAAGACATTATTATTCTGTAAAGTTGAGAATCATTGGTAACTACAGCTCCGCCCTCACCCATCGTTATGTGATGTGCAGGATAAAAACTGAAAGTTCCTATATGTCCGACAGTTCCGACATTTTGGTTTTTATGGACGGCACCGAGAGCATCACAACTATCCTCTATAAGCCATAAATTATGTTTTTTACATATTTCCAAAATCTTGTCCAAATCGTAAGGATTGCCCAAAGTGTGGGCAATAAATATAACTTTTGTCTTATCCGTTATTGCTTCTTCAATTTTGTCTGAATTTATGTTGCAAGTTTCCAAACTACAGTCAACAAAAACCGGAACAAGACCTAACTGAATAATAGGGTTTACCGTCGTAGGAAAACCTGATGCAACCGTTATAACCTCATCACCTTTTTTTACCTGCTTTTCGCCAAGTTTGTAAGATGTTAATGCCGATAAAGCTAAAAGATTTGCGGAAGAACCTGAATTTGTCGATAGTGCATATTTTACATGCAAAAATTCCGCCAAACTTTTTTCAAATTGGTCGTTAAACCTGCCTGTTGTAAGCCACATATCCAAAGATGCATCAATTAAGTTGCATAAATCTTCTTCATCTAAAACTTTGCCGGAAACAGGAATATACTTTTTTAAATTTCTTTTAGGTTTATTAAACTTAAAATATAATTTTGCTGCATTTTTTACTGCATTTCTTAAAATGTTTGACATAATACCTCTTTACGGCAATGTATAATGAACGACAACAACTGCAATGTACAATGTACAATGTATGATGTACAATGAACGACAAAGACAAAGA
>CALGGE010000018.1 GCA_937916125.1 uncultured Elusimicrobia bacterium
GGTTGAAGAGTTGAGAACGACAATGTACAATGTATGATGTACAATGTACAATGAACGGCAACAGGAACGACGAGATGCTTCGACAAGCTCAGCATGACAGAACGACGGTTGAAGAGTTGAACGGCAACGGGAATGGGATGGATTATTTTTTAAGAATAATATTAACGGAAATAAAAACAATTTTCACCAACAAATATTATATTTTTTTGGTGTGTTTTTTTCCTTTTATTGATTTTTTATTTCTCGGCGGGATTTATTTTTACGGCAATGTTCAGAATATGCCTATAGCCGTAATAGATAACGATAACACAAAATTATCCGGAACCATTACAAGATACTTAAACACTTCTTATGCTTTTGATGTCCGTTACAAATTGTCAAATGTTGATGAATTACAAAATCTTTTTGCAAAAAACAAAATTTTTATGGGAGTTGTAATTCCTAAAGACACTCAAAAAAATGTAAAAAAATCTCTTCCTGCAAATATAAATTTTTATATTGACGGTTCGAACTTCTTAACTGCTAATCTGTCTGAAATTGAAGGAGCAAACATTATAGGAACTATTAATGCCGGGTTAAAAAATACAATGATGAAAAAAAGAGGCATTCAGTCCGGTCACGCCAACGCAATGACACTGCCCATAAGAAACGATACTTCAAAACTTTTTAATCCGACATATAATTACGGCTATTTTCTTACTCCGGGCTTATGGATTTCCGTATTGGGACAACTTTTGCTTATGTTCGGAACATTAACCATAGGAAAAGCTCTTGAACAGAAAGACAAAAATATAAAAAACATTTTCTTTTTTATCTTAGGAAAACTTTTTGTTTATACGATAATATCGGTAATATATATTGAAATACTGTTTAGAATATTTTTTCCTGCATTTTTAATTCCTTTCGATGGGAACACTTCAGGAGCTGTGATTTTGAGCGTACTTTTTATAATATCGACAATTTTACTGGGTATGGTAATGGCTGCGGTAACAGGCAACAGGCTTGATGCATTAAAAGGATGTTTGCTAATCGGTGCTCCCGCATTTTTAATGTCGGGATACACTTGGCCTTTAGACCAAATGCCTATACTTATACGAACAATATCACATTTTATTCCTCTTACTTCATATTTGGAAGGGTTCAGAAAAATTTTTCAGCAGAATATGCAGATAGAATTTATTCTTCCGTTTGCAAAAACACTTGTTTTGTTGATGATAATTTATTTTGTTTTTACTTATATATGTTTGTTTGTTAGGAAAAATTTGCGGAGCAAATTTGATTGAAGAGTTGAGAACGACAATGTACAATGTATAATGTACAATGAACGGCAACGACCAACAACTACAGTTGAAGAGTTGCAGGGTTGAAAAGGTGAAAGGTTTTATAAAAATTTTATTACGAGAAATAAAGAGAATACTTTCTTCAAAAGATTTGATTATAATATGTCTTTTGGCACCTTTTATTTATTCGTACGGATTAAGCTATATTTATCATAAACAAGTTCCAAAAGATATTAAAATATCTATCGTCGATCAGGACAATTCTTCAGTATCAAGACTTTATAACAGAATGTTGGACACCACGCCGGAACTTAATATTAACAGTTATTATTCCTCTACACACAGTGCATACGAAGCAATATTTAAAGATGCAACAGATATTTTTTATTTTATTCCGAAGGACTTTTCCGAAAATTTAAAAAGAGGTAAAAGTACTTTTGCCTTTATCGGGGCAAATGCCAGCAATTTTATGGTTTCAAGCTCGGCAATAAAAACAATAGTTCTGACGTCGCAGTATTTATCGGCTCAAATTCTTGTAAAAATACTGATACAACATGGAATACAAAAAAACACTGCCGTAAGTATGCAGCAGCCGATACGAACCGATTTTAAATGGATATTTAATCCTACAAAAACTTATTCGAACTTTTTTGTTCCGTTTATTCTTTTTGCTGTTTTTCAGCAAATTTTGATTGTGGCAGTTTGCCATACTATGAGTTTGGAAACAAAAGAAAAAACTTGGAAAGATTTGTTTAAAATTTCAGAAAACAAAGTTCTGCCCGTACTTTTTGGAAAAGCAATTCCTTATGTTTTTGTTGCGTTGTTCATGGTCTGCTTATTTGTATTTCTTGTTTTCCCGTTTGCAGATATTTATAACACTTCAAAAATAAATATTTTTATTTTATCAACGATATATGCTTTTGTTATTGTCTTTTTTGCAATGGCAATATCGCATTTATTTAAAAGTCCCGTAGTATCTTTATGTGCGTTAACCTTTTACTCTATGCCGGTTTTATTGGTTTCCGGGTTTGCATGGCCGTTGTATATGCTACCCGCATATTTAAAAACAGCAAGTTATGTTTTCCCTTCAACTTATTTTATAAATACATTCAGATTTTATTCTCTAAACGATATTTCACTATCTTATGCCACAGAGAGCATCAAAGAACTTACAATTTTCTTCCTTGTTTGCCTGATAATCAATTTTATTGTGGTTAGGAAATTTGCGAAGCAAATTTGGTTGAAGAGTTGAAAACGACAATGTACAATGTATGATGTACGACAACAACAGTTGAAAAGTTGAACAGTTGAACGGCAACGGGAACGACGAGAAAAATCGCAAGGCGATTTTTGAGGGACAGCAACAAAAAGCGAAGCTTTTTGTTGCTGAAATGTAATCAACTTCTGAACTTTCCTTTTACATTATTTTCCCGCGAAACATTTTATATATTAAGCAAATTTTTTCTTCAAATCTTCAAGTTGTTTCTTGAGAGCTTCGGGAAGTCTGTCGCCGAATTTTGCATAAAATTCTTCTATCAAAGGAATTTCTTTCTGCCATTCTTCTTTTGAAACGGTAAAAAGTTTTTCCAACGTTTCTTTTGATATATCAAGCCCCGACAAATCCAAATCTTCTATCTTAGGAAACAAGCCGATTTCTTTTTCTTCCGCTTCAACTTTCCCCTCAATTCTGTCAATCATCCATTTCAATACACGGGAATTATCTCTGAAGCCCGGCCACATAAAATTACCGTCTTCGTCTTTTCTGAACCAGTTAACCATAAATATTTTCGGTAATACTTTAGCTCTTTTTGCAAAACTCAGCCAATGCCCGAAATAATCTCCCATATTATAACCGCAGAAAGGAAGCATCGACATAGGGTCACGTCTTACGGCACCGACTTTACCTGCTGCAGCTGCCGTAGTTTCCGAACCTATAATTGATGCATCAAATACACCGTTTTCCCAACTTGTGCTTTCATATACCAAAGGAATGGTGGATTTTCTTCTTCCGCCAAAAATGATACCTGAAATAGGCACGCCCTGCGGGTCATCAAACTCTTTTGCAAGCGTCGGGCAATTGTATGTTGAAACGGTAAATCTTGAATTTTTATGGGCTGCAACTTCGCCGGAATTTTTATCGTATTTCTTACCGTGCCAATCAATTAAATTTTCGGGCATTTCGGAATAACCTTCCCACCATGGAGTATTATCATCCGCATTTACGGCCGTATTCGTATATAGTGTAGGAAAGAATTTATTATTTTTTAAAGTTTCAACCATTATCGGATTTGTATTCTTGCCTGTTCCGGGAGCAACGCCGAAAAAGCCCATTTCCGGATTCATTGCATATAATCTTCCGTCGGGACCGACATTTATCCAAGCAATGTCGTCGCCCAACGTCCAAACTTTATAACCTTTTAATACGGGGTTTAACAATGCAAGGTTTGTTTTTCCGCATGCCGACGGGAAAGAGCCTAAGAAATAAGTTCTCTTACCTTGAGGATCTTCCACACCGATAATAATCATATGTTCTGCAAGCCAACCCTCTTTATAACCTAAATAAGAACCGATTCTTAAAGAACAACATTTTTTACCGAGCAAAGCATTTCCGCCGTAGCCCGAACCGAAACTCATAACCAAGTTTTCTTGAGGAAAATGCATAATATATCTTCTTTCGGGATTAACATCTCCTATTGAATGCATACCTTTAAAAAAGTCGTCGGAATTGCCGATTTTATCTATTGCAACTTTTCCGGTTCTCGTCATAATTCTCATACTTAATGCAACATAAACGGAATCCGTAACTTCAACACAGCTTTTTGAATAAGGAGATTGGGGATTACCCATTAAGAAAGGAATAACATACATCGTTCTGCCTTTCATACAACCTTTAAAAAGTGCATTTAATTTTTCTTTTGCTTCCGTAGGATCCATCCAATTGTTATTCGGACCTGCATCTTCTTTATTCGGCAAACAAATAAATGTCAATTGTTCGGTTCTTGCAACATCATTCGGGTTTGACCTATGCCAATATGCACCGTAAAATTCGTCCTGATTTAATTTTTCCAAAACGGGATGACCGTCAATCTGTTCCTTTTGTGCTATTTCGGTTAATTTTTTAGCTTCCTCGTCGGAACCGTCCATCCAATATACTTTGTCAGGCTGCATTAATGCAACTTGTTGTTCTACCCATTTTTGTAAAGGTGTAACCATTTTTTCTTTCTCCTGATAATTCTTATATTATACATTGTTCATTGCCGTTCTAAACTTTTCAACTATTCAACTGTTCAACTCTTCAACTTTTCAACTGTCGTTGTTGGTCGTTGTTGGTCGTTGTTGGTCGTTGTTGGTCGTTGTTGGTCGTTGCCGTTCATTGTACATTGTACATTATACATTGTACATTGTCGTCTTAAGCCCAGACTGTCTTTTCTTCGCTTACCGTTTCTTTTTTTGTCGGATAAACTTCTTCCGTCAATTCGTTAGGGCTAAACCACAACTGTATTTCTCTTTTCGCATCCGTGGTGTCTGAAGAACAATGAACTACATTTTCCATAGTTCCGTCCTTCGCTATTCTCCCGTATGAACCTCTTATCGTCGTAGGTTCAGCACTTTCAGGGTTTGTAGCACCGACGATTTCTCTCAACTTGGCAATTGCACTTTCTCCCTTATAAACAAAAGCAAAAACTCTGTCATAAGGAGCACCGCCGAAAGTTTTACCCTGAATATAGTCAATAACACTTTCAAAAAAAGGTTTATCTTTTAAATGTCTGTAATGCTCGCTTGCAAGCTCTCTGGAAACTTTTAAAACTTTTGAGCCTATAATATGACATCCCGTCTGAGAAAGTTTTGTTAAAACATTTCCCGTTAAGGATTTCTTTACTCCGTCGGGTTTTATTAAAACCAATGCGTACTCGGTTGCCATTTTTTCACTCCATTAAAATATATTTTTGTTCACTATAAAACAAAAGATTGCAGCTTTGATTGCTACAATCTACAATTTATAAATAATAACAATCATCATATTATAAAAAAAACAAAGTTTTTTTTCAACTAAAAAATGACAATAAATCGCTTCGCGATTTTTCCAAGCTACTGCTATTCTGCTCTTCTAAATCTCGTTCTTATCAGTGCGGATTCTTTTTCCCGTGTGCCGATAGAAATTAAAAATTCCGTTTCACCGTTATTTTGGATTTTTGCCGTAATAAATTTGTCTTCGATAAAAACAGATTTTTTAAAATTTATCTCCATTTCTTCAAGAATAAATTTTTCCTTAAATTCTTTCGTAAAACATTCCATTGCCCACATCGGATAAACACAATTATTAACATGCCCGTTGCTGTCGATATCATCTTCTCTGAGCTGTATCTGTTTTTCATTTGCAGGTTGTTGTATTGCATGAATTTTCTTAAAAGACGTTTCTACCGCTCTTTCGGGAAGGATATCGTAAGTCAGTCCGAAATCATCAAGTTTTATCGGTACGGCTTTTGTTGTGTCAATCATTGCCCATTGGCTGGAACCCGCAATCAAAACACTTCCTTTTTCGTCTTTTATTAAAAACTCCCTTGTCGCTATAAGTGCGGTTCTTCCGCACGGCCATGTTTCAAGCACTATCCCGTCAAAAATTTTCGGTAAGGAATATATTTTTATATGGTAAGCTCTTCCGACCCAAGCTAATTTATGCTGCTTATAAAAAGTATATCCTACATTTAATTTCTCGGCATGATCATCTGCCATATCCTGCATTAAATGAAAAATACCGCTGATTTTCAGTTGTCCGTTCCTGTCACATTCGTAATTTGATATTTTATGTCGCTTTATTAATTTATCCATTTTCCCCTCTTTAAAAAAATTATTTAAACATTGTCCCCGACAAAAGAAGTATAACAAGTGCTGCGGGCGTAACAAATTTCAACAAAAAATTAAACATTGCGTAAACGGCTTTATTGTGAAATATTCTAAGGTTTCTCAATTTTACAAACCACCCCATCAAAATACAAAGTACGATGGTATTAAACGGAAGCAAAATATTGGAAGTAAGATAATCAAACAAATCAAATAAATTCTTACCGAAAATTTTAAAATTTCCCAATACTCCCATCGATAAAGATACGGGAACGGCTAAAGCCGAAATTACGATAAAAACAATTACGGATGCCGTCTTTCTCGACAAATTAAAATTTTCTATAAGTGCGGAAGTGGGAACCTCAACGATACTTATTGACGAAGTAAACGCCGCAAAAAACAACAGCGTAAAAAACAGAACTCCCAAAATGTTGCCGAAAGGAATATGTGTAAAAATATTAGGTAATGTAATAAATGCCAAACCTGCTCCGGAATCAACATCAAGACCGACGGAAAAAACTATCGGAAAAATAACAATTCCCGCAAGAAGAGCAAAAACCGTATCAAGAATAATTATTGTATAAGCACTCTTGACGGTGCTTTCGTTCTTCTTCATATAACTGCCGTAAACCAAAATAATTCCCATACCTATACTTAAAGTGAACAAAGCCTGACCGAGTGCGGCAAGCAACATCTCGCCGTTTATCTTATTGAAGTCGGGCATAAACATAAATTTTAAACCGTCGGATGCATTCGGCAATGTTACGGAAAAAGCACACAGAATTATTATTACCGCCAAAAACAAAGGCATCATAACTTTATTGATAAACTCTATTCCTTTGTTTACGCCTCTGTAAATAAAAAATATAACCACGGCAAGAAATATTATCGCAAGTACGCACGGAACAACGGGCGATGCAACAAAATTCGCAAAATATGTTCCGTAGTCGGAAACGGAAGCATTAACAACATTTATATAAATATATTTGGCTATCCAACCGTCGATAACAAAATAATAAGAAGATATCAATACGGCGGTTATAATATTAAGCCAGCCGAAAATTTTTAATTTTTTATTTATTGTCGCATAAGCACCGACATTTTCTTTCTTCGTTCTTTTACCGAATGAAAGCTCGCATATCAAAGGAAGAGAACATATAAAAAATATTATAAAAAGATATACTAACAAAAAAGCCGAACCGCCGTATTTTCCCATAATATACGGAAATCGCCAAATATTTCCCAAACCGACGGCAGAACCTACCGCAGCTAAAATGAAACCTATTTTTGTCGCCCATTCCGGGCGAAGATTTTCTTCCGACATTTTATATTCTCTTTTCCTTTAACTTCTTACTTAAAAAGACGATGCTTGCTCCGACAAGAATTAAGGCAATTATGCTCGACAAACCGTAACTTAAATTAAACCCTATCTTGGCATTTAATATAAACAGCATATCTATGTAAACAAACAAAAGTCCAGGCAACAACGTAATAAAATAATTTTTCTTATTTCCGTATAAATATATCGTAGCATAAAAAAATGTCGGCAGAACTATCAGCTGATTTACAAACATAAAATATCGCCATACAAGTGCAAAACCTTCGGATTGAGATTTAACCAAATAAAGCAACACGATAACCGCACAAAAAACAGGAACACTTATTAAAAATCTTCCGGAAGCTTTTGACTGATTTATTTTGAACGAATCCGATAATGTCAACCTTAACGCTCTTAAAGATGTATCTCCGGTAGTTATCGGCAAAACAACTATTGCAATTATAACGATAAACGCCAAATACGACGGGACAAAATGTTCCGTTATTATTTGTATTGCGGGAACTTGTCCGATAAGATTTTCCGGAACAAGGTTTAAAGAATAAACCGACATAGCTGCAGCCGCCCAAACCATCGCGATAAAAGATTCCACGCACATCATTGCATAAAATACTTTTCTCCCCTCATATTCGCTCTTTACCGTTCTTGCGATTATGGTAGATTGAGTAGAATGAAAACCCGACAACAAACCGCAACTGACGGTCATAAAAAATATCGGTATCAAATATAATTTTTTCGGATGCATATTAAGATGTGTAATATCCAATTCCTGCAGATTTACGCCTTTTACAAAAAAACCTACCGTTAAAAGAAGCGTCCCGACGATTAATATAAACCCTAATACGGGATAAACATTACCTATAATTTTATCTATGGAAAACATCGTAGAAAAAAGATAATATGCAATTATTATTCCGTAAATATAAACAATTACTTTATTGTTTAAAGAAAAATCCGTAACATTGAAAAATTTCGCTGCTATTAAATCGCCCGACGTATAAACAAATACCACCGCAACAAGAAGCATCATTATTGAAATTATTCCGAAAAATATATAGTATATATTTTTGCCTAAATATTTTTGAATTAAGCCGGTTACCTGCATACCTTTATTACGCATTGATATCATGCCTGCGGCATAATCATGAACACCGCCCATTAAAATACACCCGAGAGGTATCAATATAAAAGCAATCGGTCCGAACAAAATCCCCTGTATAACTCCCACGATAGGTCCCATACCGGCAATACTTAACAGCTGTATCATTTGGTTTCTTTTAGTGCTTAAAGGAACAAAATCAACACCGTCGTTTATTTCATAAGCAGGTGTAGGACGACCATCCGGAGAAAACTGCTTTTCCACATATTTTGAATAAGTAAAGTAACCGACTGATAAAATTAATAAACCGATTATAAATGTAATCATTTTTTTCCCTTAAATAAAAAAGTCATAAAATAAATTTCTACTTATTTTACAACTTTTTAAAAAAAATGTTAATATTTTAATAGCAATAAATACAATTTAGAATTGTATCGTTAATTTGCTAAGCAACTCTATCAAGGTATAATTTTCTTCCGGAACAAAAGTAAACAAATATCTTGAGAAATTTGTTGCCAGAGTAAATCTGAAATTCTTGGAAATTTCATAGTCGGCAGAAAGCTTTAAACCGAAATTTTGGAAGTTGTCGGCTTCGACATTAACCGCCGAACCCTTTGTACCGTAAAATGCGGAAGAATCAAAAATCAACCTGTTTTTAAGAGGGATAACGCCGAATAAAGGAAGTTTGATACCCGTCGGGAAAACCAAATCGGATGTAGCCTGACAAGTTATGTTATTTGATAACACCTGAGTTGCAAGTTTTCCTTTGGAATTTTTTGTCCACGATTGTTGGTTGTCGTAACGGACACTAAAACGCCACTGTTTAACATTTGTTGCCGTCTGTAAAGCCCAATTTAAAACCTGACCTTCGGATGTAGTTATGTTTTTTTCGGTATCGGTTTCATAAGAATTTGTAACATCCGCCGACATTAAAATATCATATTTCTTATTAAGCTTAAATTTGTAGTCACAGCCGTACATGGTACTTTCTCCGAAAGTAGAACCCTCAACGGCATTAGTCTTGTTATTATATTTCAAATTAAGCTGAGTATCACTCATCCATTTTTTACCGAAGACTTTTTCAAATCTGCTCATACCGATTAGAATATCGGGCCAAGTTCTTGTATAAGAATTTTTTATCGTTCCGGTATTATAAGAATCTTCATCACCCTCGGTAAAGCCAAAGCTCAAACTCATTGTTTTTATCGGCATCATTTTCCCTTTCAAATTAAAAGCTTCAAAAGGATTATATCTCCCTATAACTCTTCTGTCGTCTCTCTGCAAAACTTTTTTAACCGTATAAGAGGATGTGGAGTAAACGGGAAGAATATCTTTTAAAGTATTTCCCCTTACCCATAATTTATCCATACTTAATCCTATCGACGAGAAATCCTTTTCAACATTGGAATAAGCGTCGGAATCCTGCATTCTGTAAGAAGTGGTAAATGTTAAGCTGTTTAAATATTTTGTTTGAACAATATCCTTAGCCTGAAGATTCCATGTAATCTCCGTCGTTCCGACTCTTTCTATATATTTTTTTTGTCCCGGATAAATAATATTTGAAGTGTTCGTGCTATAGTTCAAATCATAAGTTTCTACCGTATTTATACTGTACAAAATATTAGGTTGAAACCATTTTGCAACCTGAAAATTAAGACTTGCACCGACATCCTGATTTAAAGATTTATCATAAGAAATTTCCCGGTTTACAAAATACTCTTTATTTTTTTCATTAACTCTCGTAATAACATAAGCCGGTGAAAATATCACTTTATCAAAGAAAGAAAAAGGCATTTTTAATCCGTATGTTTCCGTTTTTTCTAAAGTTAAAAAGTCGCTGACTTCCATATATTTTCTCATGGTATCCAAATCAAGGAAAGTATTTGTATCCTGAATACTCTGAGTCGGATAAACTTTATAAAAAGAATTACTTATCTTATAATCACCCACAACACTTTTAGGAAGCAAATCAAAATCTATGGGATTTAAGTAAACCATATTTGCGGACATTGTTTCTTTATCTTCCAATCTTTCAATATTTTCCGTATCCTGTATAAATCTGTTATATTCCAATGTAATTTTAGGCAAATCGTTACCTGCGGCAATAACGGTATTAACTTTACCCGTATATGCGACAACTTTACCCTGATCAAGCACGGAAACCTGATCCGAAGTATTTTGTAATGCCAACGGCGTAATCGTTCTTGTTTTTGTTAACGATGCGTTTATCGGAAGCAAATCCGTCTTTTTGTCAAGTTTGATACCTTTAAAACTTATCGCGGCGGAATCTTCAAGCAAATCTCTGTCATAAGTTCCCGGAGCAAAAGTTTGAAAGTTTTTATCAATACTTTTTCTGTGCAAATCCACATTTACCGTACCTATCTTATCGGTACCGTTCCATTTCAAATTTAAGTCCGTTTTCCATGCACTGCCATCTTTACTTTTTGCATCGGCGACATGAATTTCGTTTATCCATACTTCTCCGACATCAATACCGTTTGTTACAATACCCGTCTCTATAAAGGCAATTTTTTGAAGGCTCGGATTTCCGACGACGGTTATTGTTGCTTTCGGATCATCGGTTACCCACTTTGCCGTAGCACCGTATCCGGATTGTTTTATCTCGATAAGATTCCACTTTTTCATAAAATCTTCCGTTATGGGAATACCGTATTCATAGTAATTATTCTCGTCGCCGCCTATACGCATAACAAACTTGCTTTTATCCGTTGTAGATACCGCGGTATTACTTGATACATAAACGAAGAATCTGAAACTTCCGTATGTTGATATATCAAACCCCGACGAATACGTACTCTTTGCAAAAAATTCCGTACTTGAAGTTGAATCATATTTTATGCCGAGAGCCTGTTCGTCCCTTATGGCCGAAGATTCTATATCATATAAATTCCTGTAATAAGAATTGGTCAATAAAGAAACATAATGAGAGTTATCTCTTCCTATGGAAAAAATTTCGCTTGTACTTACGGCATTACTTTGCTCTTTAGTCCATTTATTTCCGACTACGGAAATTTTTCCTATTGTCATTGTTCCGGAATATCCCGACGATTCCGAGCCTGTCTTTTTAAGCGTTACTCTGGCAACTCTGATATTTTTCCATTTTTCTTTATCCGAATCCGTTGAAATTTCCAAAGGTATCTGTATTCTCTGCCAGCCTGAAATATTTTTATTTCCGTAATTTATTCCGTCAACGGTAAAACTTGAAAGATTGGTTTCATAATTATCCAATCTGTTATTGCCGTTTATATCTTCCGTATCAAGCCTGCCGTTTCCTGCACCGATTTTTGATATTGAGGAATCTCTGTTCGTAAAATCACGACCGATATCTTCCCACGGACTGATAATTCCGTCCCCGTTTACGTCTTCAGTATCCAATATACCGTTCCCGTCGGAATCCTCATATATTTCCGAAGCAAAATCAATCGTTACGTTTACTTTTGAAAGATTTGCTTTCATCCAAATTTCCAAATATAATTTTTTTGAAAAATCATATCCGGAAGCAGAAATACTTTGCCCTATAGAAACATAATCACATGAAGACAAATCATAGTTTATATCCATAACCTGCTGTTTCTCGCCCGAAATTATTTCCAAATTTCTGTCGATACTTCTTTTTTCGACATCATAATTATTCCATGTGATTGCACTTGTATTATAAGTTGCAGAACCGTAATCTTTCGGAACAGCGGCATAAAACCAATCATCGTCAATCAAAGAAACGGAATCTTCAAGTTTGGCACTTTCCATAGATTCTATTATGGCTTTACCTGTAGTGTTTTGAATGTATTTACTTGTCGCATATTCTCCGCTTGCAGAAAAACTGAACTTATCAGAAAGTTTTATATCGCTTACTTTGGCATCAACTTCTCCGACGAAAGTACTGGACGGAGTAGAATAAATATCGGGAAGTTTCGTTTCTTCGGCATTAAATTCATAAATGGCACTTCCTCCTGCTTTCATTTTGTTATTGAAATCATATTGTGTACGCAAACCGACAAGAGTTGAGCCTGCGGAACTTCCAGCTATCGGAGAATAATCATAAGAAACATCTATTACGACATCATCGGAAATAAGATCTTCTTTTAAAACGGTTAATATTCCGACGTCGTAATCAAGGGCATAATCTTCGTTTATCTTTAATGTTTTACCGTTAATAACAACCTTTTCCGAAAGAGGAACGATATTTGCTCTTAACGTATATATTTTTACTTTGTACTGATATTGTGCAACAAAATTATATCTGTGAGTATTTGAAGTATACAAATCGTCGTGAAGAGGTTTACTCAAATTAAAAACACCGTTATCATAATCTACCGTTATATTTGCATCATATCCCTGTACGTTAGGAAATTTAGGAACACTTTTCCCTCCGTAAATTGTCGTCGGCACGGTATCATTCAAGTCTCTTACTTCCAAAATAAAATTATCTCTTCCGTTGTATTTTGTGATTTGATAATTTCCCAAACTGTAAAAAGTGTGAACTTCCGTAGATAATGCGTCGGTATTATTAACATCTTTAATTACAAGCGGTGTCCCTGCCGTATCATCCGAAAGCCATGTACCATCGGTATATTGATAGTCAACAGCAACAACATACTGGCTTGACAACGAATTTTTAAAGGTTATTATTCCCGTAGTATAGTCCACCGTATAATCCGTTCCGGCAATAAGTTTAACAAAATTACCGTTATAAGATTGTGATGGATCTTTCATATATTTAAGTGATTGCGAAGATGTTATAACAACATAATCGCTGACAGAAGTTTTAATTTTATCAAGATAAACCTTTGCGGTATCATTTCTGATTTTTTTTGTAACACCGTCTTTAAGTAAAGAATAATATTTCAATTTTATGTAAGAAGTATCGGCAATTATTTTCTTTTCCGTCTTACTTGCACCTTTAAATTGTTTACTTTCCGAATAACCTTTTGTTTTGGAAAAGAAAGCATTTGTTTTCAATTTTTTATATTTTGTATCGATTTTCGCACCGAAAAGTTCTTTGGAGTATCCCGAAAATTCCGTACCGGGAAGTTCCACCTTGATATCGCCAAAAGCCGCTTCCTGAACAAATTCGTCTCCTTTACCTTTATATACGATGGAAATATCTTTTTTGTCGTCCTGCGTATCGTCATAATCCACGTTAAGTTCCAGCCTGTCTCCGACTTTTCCTTTTATCTTCATTTGAAGTTCCTGTTCCATCGAAAAATCACCGGAATTGCTCCTCTTACCGGATTTTTCCTGATCGTAAAGAACGCCGGAATAATTTACGCCTATAGTTTTTCTTCCGGACAAAATAAGTTGCGGATTGAAAGGTAAATCTTTTAATATTTTTTTTGAAAGACGTGTATTTTTTTTGGTTGAAGATGAAATGATTACGCCTTTGGAAGGATCAAACTTTATATCTTTTTGTTGAACCGTATCCGTGGATTTATCAATATTTAATTTATCCAACACTCTGTCTCCCGCCATACCTAATGCGGTTGTAGTTGGAATATTTAAATCATATCCGGGCTTTTGAGACTTTTCGATAATGGCTCCGGACATATAATAAGTACCCAAATCATTATCATCCGGAATTACGGTTTTTGACGAAACTTCTATACTGCTGTCGCCGGCGACGTCCGAATATTTAAGAATTTTACCTTTAATATTGGAAGAATTGTAAACATTAATATCGTTATAAATATTATCATCGTCGTCATCGTCATTTTCGTCATCGTTGTCGCCGTAATCGGGAAATTCGTATTCGGAAGCATCGTTAACGGCTTCAATATCCGCTTCAACCGTTTCCGATATTTTTAAATCTTCATTAATATCATTATCGTAAATTAAATTGTTGTCAGAAGAAGATTCCCGTTCCGTATTTTTTATTTCATCATTAAGTTCGTTCATATTCGAACTTTCAACAATTTGTTTAACGACGGCTGTATCAAGCTGTTCATCGTTATCCGGAGAAGTATTTGTACTTTCGGAAAAAGAAAATGAAAGCGGACATAAAAAGAAAAATGTGATGATAATTAATGTTAATATTTTTTTCATATTACTTGTTTATGTAAATTTGCTTTGCAAATTCTTATCTGTTCAGCTGCCGTTTTCAACTCTTCAACTTCTCAACTGTAGTTTGTCGTTGCCGTTCATTGTACATTGTACATCATACATTGTACATTGCAGTTCTAAACTTTTCAACTGTAGTTTGTCGTTGCCGATCTTCCAATCCTCCAGCGGTGGAAGTTCCAGCCTATTCCTGCAGGAGCAAGCTCAACGCCTTCAATTCTTTTGTTCACACACACCAAATTTTCAGGATAATATAAAAATATACACGGCGGATCTTCTCTCATAATATCCTGAATTTTATGATAATATTTTTTCCTTTTTTCTTTGTCAAAAGATGTTCTTGCCTTTACGAGAAGTTCATCGACATCTTTATTTTTGTAAGACATAAAATTATACTGTCCGGGATTACTTTGCGACGAATGCCACAACAAATACTGGTCGGGATCAACGGATGTATTCCATCCCAAAACCAACGCATCAAAATTCTTTTTATTAACATATTGATTTATAAACGTACTCCATTCAAGAATCCTTATATTAACTTTAATACCTGCTTTTTTTAATTGTTCCTGTATTATCTGACATGTAAGTTCACGTGCTTTATTTCCCTGATTGGTAATAATATTTATTTCAAAAGTTTTATTCTTATATTTCAAATATCCGTCGTCGCCTTTAGTAAAACCTGTTTCTTTAAGCAACTTCACGGCTTTATCAACATTATACTCATACGGTTTTATTTCTTTATATGCCCAAGATTGAGGAGGAAATATTCCCTCAGCCTGTTTTGCCATACCTAACATTACACCGTTTATTATATCTTTTTTATCTATGGCATAAGAAATTGCCTGTCTGAAATTTTTACTGTTATACGGTTCTTTCTCCAAATTAAAGCCTAAAAATGTAAAACCGAAAGACGGATAACGATATTTATTATAATTTTCAAAAAAACTGTCATAAGCGTTCCATTGATCGGGCAGTAATGACAACTCATCCAAACTCTGAGTTCTCAATTCCAAAAACTGTACCGCGGAATCCGGAATTACACGGAACAAATAAAATTTTATTTTCGGTTTTCCCTCGTAATAGTCGGAATTAGCCTGCAAAATTATTTTTTGGTCGGTTATCCATTTTTTAAAAACATATTGTCCCGTTCCGACGGGCTTTCTGTTGTAATCCGAAGTATTTATATCCTGTCCTTCAAAAATATGTTTCGGAATTATTCCAATACACCAACTTTCAAGTATTGGTGCAAACGGATACGCATAATAAACGATAAAAGAATAATCGTCTAAAATTTCAAAATTTTTTACTGCCAAATAATCCGATGAAAAAGGGGTTCTTGTATCGGGTGAGATTAATTTATCAAAAGTAAATTTTACATCTTTGACGGTAAAAGGCTTACCGTCATGCCATAAAATATTTTTTTTCAAGGTAAATTTTATCGAAAGACCGTCGTCCGCGACGGAGAAACTTTCAGCCAAATCACAAACCAAATTCAAATCTTTATCGTATTTTAAAAGTCCGTTATAGACAAGAGCATTTATGGCTGCGGAAGCAGAATCGGATGCCAAGACGGGATTCAAACACACGGCATCTCCTATACCGGAAGTAACGTAAGTATTTTTAATATCGGAGATATCGCCGTTTTTACGGAAGTTATTGCCGCATGAAACAAAAACTAAAAAAAAAACGTAAAAATAATAATATACGAAAATATATTTTTCATTTTTCTACTTCTTATATATTGAAAGCACTATCTTCATCAATTTTATCCGTATATTCATCGTCGTCGTCATCTTCAAACAAATCATAAATATCAAAAGAGTCGTCATAAGAAGATTTTTTATTAAATACATCTGCAAATTTTTTCTCTTCGAAAGCTTTTCTTGCTTCCATATTCTTAACGGCCTTAAGCCTGTTAACGGCATAATCTTCTTCTATTTGTCTTCTTAAAATTTCTCTGTTTTTCAAAATATTTAGTAAAGCAAATATTTGGCTTTCATATTCTTTTTTTGCTTCCATTTCTTTTTTTGAAAGTTCCGTTTTCATTTTCAGGCTGAGAGCAACGGCTTCTTCCTGTATTTGTTTTCTGATAGATTCTCTGTTTTTGAAAACCGTTATACCCGAATATATTATATCTTCTTGTTCTTTTTTCCCTTCAAGTTCTTCCATTAATTCGATATAATCTCTTTCTTTTTTCTCTTTTAATCTTTTTGCCGTATTATCTTCTTCTATCTGTTTTCTGATAAATTCTTTCCATTTGTAAACACTTATCAATCCGAATATTCTGTTTTCCTGTTCAATTCTGCTTTCTTCTCTTGTTCTGATACTTTTTATCTCGCCAAAAGTTTTAGTCTGTTCCGTATCTCTCATTCTGCCGGTCTTAACACCTGACGCAATATCTTTCGCAATTTCAATTCGTCTGATTTCTTTTTCTTTAATAGACTTCAATTCATTTGCGGTATTTTGTTCTTCTATTTTTTTCCTTTCTTCCATATTTTTTATTTCTGCAATTCTGTTACCTGTAATTTCTTCGGCTATCATTTTTCTGTTTTCGGTATTTTTAATTGCTTCAATATCGGATGCCACTATATTTTCCTGAATCTTTTTGGCGTTAGCTCTATACTCTTTTACGTTTTCGAATTTTGTCGTAAATTTTTGTTCTTCTTCAACTTTTCTTTCCTGTTCAACAATCTGCTGTTTTAATAAATTAAGACCTTCTTTGAAATCTTCATCGATAACCGCACCTTTCTTTTCTGCAATATCCGTATCATGTTTTGCCTTTTCATAATTTCCCAATATCAAATAAACGGCAGCTCTCTTGGCATAATATTCCGCGTTTTCTTTGGAAGTTTCAATAGCCATAGTATAATAAATTAAAGCAATTTTAAAATTTCCTTTTATTGCGGCAATACTTCCCAAAAGGAAAAATCCCCTATGATTATCGGAATCCAAATTTTGTTCTTTAATGAACAACTTTTCTACATCGTCATATCTTCCAATCATAAAATATTTATTGGCAAGCTCATTTATTATATTTACATTGTTGTCGGTCTTTTCCAACCCTTCAAAAGCAACTTTTTCAAAATTTTCAAAATCATCTTTTTCATTATAGATAACCATCATTTGAACGTAATAAACATAATTTGACGGATCTTTCTCACAGGCAAGCTTAACATACTTAAGAGACTCGTCATATTTTTTCTCTTTAAAATACAACATTGCCAAATTGGAATATAAATAATCTACAAGAGGACAATCATCGCCCCTCTTTGCTATCTGCTTTTTCAAATATTTTATAGCCTGTTCATTTTTCCCCTGTTCGCCTAAAATAAGCCCTACGTTATTTATAACAATGCCGTAATCATAATATGTATCAGGAATTTTAGAATAAAGATTTAAAGCTTCGTCATATTTTTTCTGCAACTGTTTTAAATGTGCCATATGGAAATATATGGTTACGTTATCGTTGGCAATATTATAACTCTTATCCAAGTCTGCTTCCGCTACATCCAAATTCTCTTTTCCTTTTTCTATTATACCTCTGGTTAAATATGCATGTGCCGCCATATCCGGAGAATAATTTACGGCTTCCGTCATAAGTTCTATACTGTCCAGCCAAATTATATTTCTGGAATATGTCAAATATGACCAGGCTCCTAACATACATACGGAAAAACATATAACAAAAATTTTCAAATATAATGACTTCTTATAAATATACTTCAAAAACTCTACTAATATGTATGCAAGCCCTATTATTGCCAAATATGCATATCTGTCCGCTACAGGAGCTACTCCCGTAGGCATTACTCCGCTGGACGGCAACAACGCAAAGAAAAAGAAAAAGAAACCGAAAAATATTTTTCTGGTATATTCCAAACTTAAAAAAGCAAAAAGTATCAGAGTGTAAAGTACAACGGGAGAATAAAGAACATACCAAGGCATCATGGTATGCGAACTGAAGAAGTACGGATATAAACAAGATAAACTTACGGGAAAAATAAACTTATAGCCGTAAAACAAAATATTTAAATGTGCACTTATAAAGTTTACGTATTTAAAAAACAATGTGGCTATTATTTTCTCTTCGGGGGAATAATGAAAATGAACCGCAATATATACAAACAACGCACTGATAAGTATATAAGGAATATAATTTTTTAATCTGCCAAAAGATAACTTCCTCATACAAAAATCAATAAGCATTAAGAAAAGAGGCAACGTAACTGCCGTAGGCTTGGATAAACACGAAAGGAAAAACGAAAATATCGATATAAAAAATAATCCTTTAATTTTTTTACCGTCGTCCATCTTCATATACGTCAGTACGGATAACAGAAAAAAGAAAGAATACAGAGTATCTTTTCTTGAAGATATCCAAGATACAACTTCTACATGCAAAGGATGTATGGCAAAAATCAATGCGGTAAAATAAGAAATAATAAACGATTTTGAAAATCTCTTTATTATAAAAAACACAAGCAAAGTATTTAATATATGCAATAACAGATTATCAAAATGATATAAAAAAGGATCCAATTTACAAAAAAAGTATTCAAAAGCAAACGATAATGTTACAAGCGGGTGATACAGCTTATAATAAGGAGTCGTAAAAATTTCTTTCAAATTACTTAAAGAAAAAGATTTAATATAATCGTTGCCTAAAACCATAACATTATCGTCGAGATTTACGAAATTTGCCGTTATGGTCGGATAAAATACTCCTATAATAACGTAGGCTAACAATACTAAAAGTAACGGCTGATATTTTTTAAGCATGCTTTCCCCTTTTTTATATTCTGTTATATTTTTAAAATTTAAAAACCTATTACGGTTACTCCCGCCTCTTCGGCTTTTTTAATTACTGTTTCTTTATCCAAAATAAGTGTAGCACCGGCTTCAACAACCATAGCACGTATTTTATTATTTTTTAAAGTATCAACCGTGTTTAGTCCTATAACCGGAACATCAAAACGAAAATCCTGATTAGGCTTTGCAACTTTTGCAACGATTGCATTTTCTCCGCCCAAAACAAAAGCCCTTTTTATACACTCATCCGTCCCTTCGATGGATTCGACGGCCAAAACGGATTTATCTTTAACAACGACCGTCTGTCCTATATCAAGACCGGCTATACCCTTTGCGGTTTTGAAACCGAATTCGGCATCTTTTGTTTCATCGGAATTTAATTTTTTACCGACGATAAGTCCTTTTTCGGCAAGCAAATGCTTTAAATATACATGCGACGGCAAAAACTTTATACCGTCTTTTTCAAATTCTCTGACAACCGCACCGAGTATCGTATCGGTCTTTTTATTTATTAAAGAACCCATCACTTTCATTGCTCTGAAATCCATTGTAATCGCCGAATAAATCCTGGCATGTTTTACCTGTCCCACCATAACGGCGGTATCGACATCATTTTCTTTCAAAGCGTCAATAATTTTTTGCAATTTGCCTACGGAAAGCCAATAAGTTTTATCGGATTTATCCTCTATTGCCTTATCCGCTTCTTCTTTTAAAGCAACCGTTATTACTTTGTCACCCTGTTTTTTTATTTCTTCGGCAACAAGAAAAGGAAATCTTCCGTTGCCTGCAATCATTCCTATATTTTTCATAAGTTATTTAGGTCTGCAAATTCCTCTTTGAGATCTTTTTATAAAAGTTAATATATCCTGCACATACAAAGAACCGGAAAATTCCTCTTCCGCTTTCGCAACAGCCTGTTCCAAAGGAAGTTTTGAAGCAAACAAAATTTTGTATGCGTGCTTTAAATTTTCAATTTCGGCGATTGGAATTCTTGCTCTTTTTAAACCAACCAAATTCAAACCGAACAATTTTGCTCTGTCTCCCTGAGCCTGCGTATAAGGTATAATATCCATACTAATCATCGAACCGCCTCCGGCAATAACAAACTTACCGATTTTAACGAATTGATGAATGGCAGTAAGCCCGCCGAGTATTACATTGTCTCCAAGTTCAACGTGTCCGGCAATTGCACAACAATTTGCGATAATACAATTATTACCGACTATACAATCATGTGCGACATGAGAACATGTCATAAGAAGACAGTTTTTGCCGACGATAGTTTGTCCGCTGGCACTTGTACCTCTGTTCACCGTTGCAAATTCTCTCACTGTCGTTCCGTCACCTATAACAGCGACCGTTTTTTCTCCTGCATATTTTAAATCCTGCGGAGGTGCACCTATTGAAGCATGCGAAAATATTTTACAATTTTTACCTATTCTGGCACACTCTATTGTTGCATGTGCAGCTATAATTGTCCCATCGCCGATAACAACATCTTCTCCTATTACCGCATAAGGACCTATTTGAACATCTTTACCGATTACTGCAGATTTATCAATTACCGCCGTACTGTGTATCATATTATTTCTCCCTGTCTACTATAATAAACATAAATTCAGCTTCTGCAACTAATTTCCCGTCAACAAAAGCCTCACCTCTTACTTTACCTTTTCTACCGCTGTCTCTTATTACTTCAACTTTCAGTTCCAATACATCTCCGGGAATAACCGTTTTTCTGAATTTAACCTTATCTATTCCCATAAAATATGCAAGGCAGTTTCTCAATGTCGGTCTTGACAAAAACATTACACAAGAAGTCTGTGCCATCGCCTCTACTATTAAAACTCCCGGCATTATGGGCTGTCCCGGAAAATGTCCCTGAAAGAAAGGTTCATTACCGCTGACGGCTTTATATCCCGTAGCTTTCTTAGGATCTGCGGAAAGTTTAATTCTGTCTATCATAAGAATAGGATATCTGTGCGGTATTATCTGTTGAATTTCTGCACTGTTAAGAATTTTCCCCTCGACATTTTCTATCGCAGAATTTTCGTTTTCCACTTTTGTTCCCTCCGTTTTTACTTCGTCTTTTACAACCGTAGCTTTAGAAACAAATTGTTTGATAAAATTGATATTGTTTTTATGTCCCGGTTTTTCGGCAACAATTTTTGCTCTAATCGGTTTGCCCGCAAGAAATATATCTCCTATCAAATCAAGAATTTTATGACGAACAAACTCATCTTCAAATCTTAACGGATCTTTATTATAAATTCCGTTAGGTCCGATAACAATGGCGTTATCCAAGCTGCCGCCTTTTGCAAGACCGTTAGACTGAAGAGCTTCTATTTCAAAATCAAAACAAAATGTTCTTGCAGGTGCGATTTCATTTAAATATGTATCTCTTGTTATTTCGAACGATGCATGCTGATACGCCAGAAAAGGATGATCATAACCTATCGTGCAATCTATTTCCAACTTATCGCTCGGATATGCCGTAATTTTAGTTTTCCCGTCGGTAAAAGTTACAGGTTCTTTAATTATATAATATTCTTTTTCTTCATCAAGCTCTTTAATTCCCGCTTCCAAAATTTTCTGAGCTATTATCTTTGCACTTCCGTCAACTATGGGCGGTTCGTTATTATTTATTTCTATTATAAGATTATCAACACCGAGAGCAAAACAAGTCGATAAAATGTGTTCTATGGTGTGAATCTGCACGTCATCTTTCTGAACCGTAGTTCCTCTGACTGCAACCCCCGTTGACAGACTGTTCCAATCAGCCTTTATGTCCGGAGTCCCCGGCAAATCGGTTCTTACAAAATGAATACCGGTATTTTTTGCTGCGGGTTTAAAAACTATTTTACTTTTATTTCCCGTATGCAACCCTACACCTTCAATTGTTGTTTCTTTCTCGATTGTAGTTTGTTTCGCCATTTAATTATTCCTCTATATTAAGCTTTTTAACTATCTTTTTTATTTGTGCATATATCTTAGGCAGCTTTTTAATAATTGCAAAAGTTTGTAAATGTTCTTTTATCGGTTGCAACGGATACCCCACAACAACTTCACCGTCTTTTATATTTCCGCTGATACCGCTCTTTGCTCCGACCATAACATTATTTCCTATATTGACATGCCCGACAATACCGACCTGTCCCGCAAGTGTCGTATGATTTCCGATTTTCGTAGAGCCTGCTATACCGACCTGTGCAACTATTATGGAATTATTTCCTATATGTACGTTATGTGCTATCATTACAAGATTATCTATTTTTGTATTGTCGCCTATTTTTGTGGTAGTTCCGGGAAGAGTTGCTCTGTCTATGGTTGTATTCGCACCTATTTCAACATTGTTTCCTATTTCCACATAACCGAGCTGAGGTTTCTTTAACATCTGCTCGCCCATGGGAATAAAGCCGAACCCTTCTCCGCCGATAATAACGCCGGAATTAATTATACAATCATCGCCTATTACGGAATCTTCTCTGATTGTTACATTAGGATATATTATACAATTTTTACCTATTTTTACATTTTCGCCGATAAAAACATTTGCCATAATTTTTGCGTTATCACCGATTTTAGTTTTTCCTTCGATAACAACATTATGTCCTATGGAAGCATTTTGTCCGAGCTCTGCGGTATCGTCAATACTTGCTTTAGTGCTTATTCCCGGCTTTATTTTTGAGAGTTTTTCTTTATACATCAACGTTAAAAATTCGCCGTAAGCAAGCTGAGGATCTGCCACAACGATAAAATTTTTATCTTTATATTGGCTATAGTCGAATTTATCTGCTATCAAAACAGCTGCAGCTTTAGTATCTTTTAAGAAATGAACATACTTATCATTTCCCAAGAAAGTAATTTCGTCTTTGTTTGCACCTTCCAAAGTATTTATTCCTTTAACAGGAAAATCTTCGGAAAGTCCGGTTTGTAAAACCAATTTTCCCTTAACAAGTTCTGCAATTTGTTTCAATGTTAAATTCATTTACCTTTCTCCAAAAAACTTTAGCTGAGTAAGCTCTAAACTCTCAGCTTTAAGCTGTTGTTAGAACACATTTCCTATCGTGAAATAGAACTGCTGTAAATCTTCACCGCGTTTATGATTCAAACCGTATCCCCAATCAAGCCTTAACGGGAATACCGGCGTTGCGAACCTTATACCGAAACCGACGCCCGACTTTAAATAATATTCGTTATTATCGTCATTATCCGTTCCAAAACCAATATTAACATGATTGATATCTTTCCAAGTTCCGCCTATATCGTAGAAAAATGCACCCTGAAGAATAGTTCTTCTTTTTTCCTGCACAATAGGGAATTTGTACTCAACATTGGCAACCGTCATTATTTTTCCGCCGTTATAAGGACCGACTTCCGTTCTATATTTATATCCTCTGATTGTATCTGCTCCGCCGACATAATATTTTTCGTACAAAGGCACATCGGAAGATTCTCCGTAACTTTCAATCCACCCTGCATTTATATTAACCGATAAAACAAATTTCCAAAATGTCGGGAAGAACCAAGTTCCTCTTACGGAATTTCTGACATAATTAACATTCCCGCCGAAAGGTCCTCCGGCAACAGTTACTCCGTAAGAATATCTTGCACCTTTTGATGCATCATAAATATAATCTCTCGAGTCGTAAACAATTTGGGTTCTTACGCTTGACGTTCTGTCTTTTGCAAGGTCGGGATCGTTATAAATTTCCTGTTTAAGTTCTTCGGAATCTATATCAAACAATCTTACATACTCGTATGTGTATCCGAAAAGAAGAGAAAGTTTATCACTAAGTCTCGGGCTTACGGATACCGAACCTCCGATTCTTCCTTCTCTGTAAGCATCGCTTGTATTATGATAATCTCTTAAACGAACTATATCATACAACGAAAGTCCCAAACTCATAGGTTTGCCCAAGAACCACGGTTCGGTCCAATCAATTTCATAATTCTGTCTTCTTGCACCGAACTCCCATAACAGATTTAATCTCTGTGCTCTTCCGAACAAATTCATATGTTGCAACTGAATTGAACCTACAAATTTATCAACCGAAGAATATCCTGCACCGGCAGTTATCATACCGGGCTTACCCTCGGTGATATTAAACGCCAAATTCATTATATCGTTTGAATTAGTCGGAATAATGCCGGGTTCCGCACCGTCTATAAAACCCAAATTATAAATCTTTTCCATACTTCTTCTTACTTTTCCCGAAGAGAAAACATCTCCCGGTTTAAGCAAAATTTCTCGTCTTATTGTCAAATCTTTGGTACTTGTAAGACCGTCAATATATACATCTCCCACATAAACAATATTGTTTTCCTGAATGTTATATGTAACGTCAACAAGTCTGTCATTTTTATTGTATTTATAAATTTTCTTTTCGGCATATTTCTTTTTTCTTTTATTTCTTCTGTTAATTCTCTTCGTATCTTTTAAAGGTACTTTTTTACTCTCTTTTACTTTCTTTTTTTTACCCTTATCTTCTTCCAAATCGGATTTTTTAAAATCCGGAGCAATATAAGAATGCAAATAACCTCTGTCGGAATAGTCGTCATAAACGCCGTTTAACAGGTCGAGAATTTTTTCCTGACTGAATATTTCCTTTTTCTTTATTGCGGAATGTTTCAACAAATCTTTGGACGATATAACATAATTACCGTCAAAAGAAACTTCTCCGACTCTGTATCTCATACCTTCGGTAACGGTTAAATAAATGAACATTCTTGTTCTTTCATCGTTATACTTTATTATCGGTTCCGAAACAGACATATCCATAAAACCGCGATTCTTATAAAATGCAGTCATTAAAACAATATCATTTTTAATGGTTTCTTCTTTAAATACCTTTTTTGCTTTTGTCTTGGCTAATTTTTTTATTTTTTTAGGATTAAAACTCTCTATACCGTCGATATACAAATCTCCTATCAATATCTTGTTATTTTCGGTAATAAGAAATGTTATCGTCATTATATTCGTATCGGCATCGGTGGTAGGGTACACTTCCATCTGACAATCGGCATAACCTTTATCGTGATACAAAGTTAAAATTTTTCTTTTTGTTTCTTCCAGTTCAAAGAAATTATAAAAATCTTTTTCTTTTAAAGTAGCTTCACTTTTTAATTTACCGGCAGAAAACTGTTTATTGCCTTTAAATATTATGCTCTTAATATAAGGTTTTTCGGAAAGTTTGAATTTTACCGTTTTTTTATCCTTATCGACAGATATCTCGGCATTATCAAAATATCCCAACCCCAAAACACTTCTCAAATCTTCCCTCGCAAGAGTTGCAGAATAAACCTTACCTTTTTTCATCTTTATTTCGGAACGAACTGCTTTAGGCTTAACATTTTGTAAACCCTCAAAGACAACTTTCTTTATTCTGAATATATCATCAGCGGCAAATAAAGACGATACGGAAACAAATACAAATAAAAACATCAGTAAAAATTTTTTCATTATATATAAACTCTTATCTATAAATATTTTAATATCTTTGTTATTTTATTAAAAAAAGAAAAAATAATCAATAAAAAAATACCGAGTTGAAAAGTTTAGAAAGGCAATGTACAATGTATGATGTACAATGTACAATGAACGGCAACGACGGGATACTTCGACAAGCTCAGCATGACAGAACGACGATTGAAAAGTTGAAGTGTTTAACGGTTGAAAAGTTGTATGGAATATAAAATGACGGCACTGGCACATGATACATTAAGCGAAGATATGGTGTTTTTCTGCGGTATCGTTATTATAAAATCACATTTTTCTTTTATTTTTTGATGTATTCCGAACCCCTCACTGCCCATCACCAAAACCGCAGGGAAAGGAACTTTAGTTTCATTTATTTTTCTGTTGCCGTTTTCCGCACCAAGTATCCAAAAACCTTCTTCTTTAAGTTTTAATATTGCCTGTGAGGAATTTGTTACTCTTGCTATTTTAATATGTTCTACTGCACCGGCTGAAGTTCTTTCAACAGTTTCGTTTACCGTTGCACTTCTCCATTTTGGAATGATTATCCCGTCAACACCGAAACAAACGGCATTTCTGATAATTGCTCCCAAATTATGCGGATCTTCTATACCGTCAAGCAACAACAAAAGTCCGTTTTCTTTATTTTTGGCAATATCTATCAAATCTTCAAGTTCCACATAGTCGGTTGCGGAAACTTCCGCGACAACTCCTTGAGTGTTTTCGTTTTCGAATTTATCAAGTTTTTCCGGAGGAACACTGTTAATAACAATGCCTTTATTTTTAGCAAGTCGTATAATCTCGGAGATACTTCTACCGTGAGCAGTCTTTGAAATTAATATTTTATTTATCGTTCGGGTTCCGGATTTCAACGCTTCCAAAACCGAATTTCTTCCAAATAATTTATCCAATATTTCTCCCCTAATTGCTAATTGCCGTTCATTGTAATTGTACATTATCCAAAAAAGGGCTTAGCCTTTTTTGACCAGTGTTGAGCTTCCGTCTTTATTATCTATAATTTTATAACCTAATTCGGACAATTTGTTTCTGCACTCGTCGGCAACCGTCCAATTTTTTTCTTTTCTTGCCTGATTTCTTTTATCCAACAAATCCTGCAAATCCGATGAAGCAACTTCTTCATGCAATATCTTTATTCCCAATGCTCCGTCCAAAATATCTTCAAACAACCATTTTGCCTGTTTTAACAAATCGGATTTTTCAACATATAAATTATTCAAAATTATATTTTTCAGTTCATGCAAATGTGATAATGCTCTTTCAAAATTAAAATCATCGTCAAGAGCGGCAGCAACCTGTTTTTGTATTTTTATTAAATTTTCATCTTTCAAATTATTGTCATTTTCTTTTACAATTGCCGTAAGTCTGGTATATGCTTCATCAAGCCCCTGCAATGCAGCCTTTGCCGAATTTAAATTTTCGTTCGAAAAATCAAGCGGTGTTCTGTAATGCTGAGTAAGAAGATAATATCTGACAACGCGAGGATTGTATTGTTCAAAAATATCTTTTAATGTAAAGAAATTTCCCAAGCTCTTGGACATTTTTTCTTTGTTTACGGTAACAAACCCGTTATGCAACCAATAATTTGCAAACTGTTTCCCCGTGCAGGCTTCACTCTGAGCTATTTCATTTTCATGGTGAGGAAATATCAAATCCTGTCCCCCTCCGTGAATATCAATGGTATTTCCCAAAAGTGTTGTTGCCATAACGGAACATTCTATATGCCAGCCGGGACGACCGTTAGCCCACGGGCTCTCCCAAGAAACTTCTTTCGGTTCATTCTCTTTTGTTTTCTTCCACAAAATAAAATCGTAAGGATTTCGTTTTTTGGAATCTTTTTCTACTCTTGCACCGACCATCATTTCTTCAAATTTTCTCTTTGATAATTTTCCATAATCTTTAAATTTATCGACAGAAAAATAAACATCGCCGTCAACATTATAAGCAAAACCTTTTTCTTCAAGTTTTTTAATGAAGTTCACTATCTGCGGAATCATTCTTGTTACCTGCGGATAAGAATTTGCTCTTATAACATTAAGTTTGTCCATCTGTGCGAAATAATCGTCTATGTAAGTTTTGGCAAGTTCTATCGGCGAAATATGTTTTTCTAAAGAACGATTGATAATTTTATCGTCCACATCGGTAAAATTCTGAACATGATTAACCGTATAACCGCTTCTCATAAAATGCCTTTTTATAACATCAAAAGTCACATAAGCTCTTGCATGTCCCAAATGGCAAACATCGTAAGGTGTAACACCGCAAATATATATGGAAACATTTTTTTCTTTTATGGGTTTGAATTCTTCAATTTTATTTGTTAACGTGTTGTAAAATTTTATCATGGTACAAGTCCTCTTATTTTTTTGTTGAAAGATTGAAAGGTTGAATTGGTGAATGCCCTTGCAATTTTTGAAAGTCTCTTCCGGAAGGATTTTGAAAAATAAACAAATCAAACTCTCCTATCACAGAAAAAATATGGTCAAAAATATCAGCCTGATACGCCTCATATTTCATCCAATCGGCAGTATTGGTAAAACAATAAAGTTCAACAGGTAACCCCTCGGGAGTAGGATCAAGTTGACGAACAAATGCCGAGAAATTGGTTGTATTTATAAAACTTCTTGTCCTAATATACTGCTGACAATAAATTCTAAACAGTCCGATATTTGTTAAATATCTGCCGTTATACATACTTTCTTTTATATCGTGATTTTTATTATATTCGGCAATTTCTTTTTCTTTACCGTCGATATATTCTTTTAACAATTCGAACTTCCTCAATTTATTTAACATTGCTTCATCAACAAATTTCACACTCTGCATATCAATAAAAATACTTCTCTTTATTCTTCTTGCACCTGCTTCCTGCATGGCACGCCAATTTTGAAAAGATTCCGATATTAAATTATATGCAGGGACGGTAACTATTCTGTTATCCCAGTTTTTTACATAAACCGTCGTCAAAGAAATATCAACAATAGTTCCGTCAACACCGTATTTCGGCATTTCTATCCAATCGCCCATTTTTACCATTTTATTCATTGATATTTGCCATCCGGCGGTAAGCCCCAGGATAGTATCTTTAAAAACTATCATAAGGACGGATGCTATTATCCCCAATGCAGAAACAAAATATGTAGGTTCTTTTCCTATTGTGTATGCAAAAATTATTAAAAACCCGAAAAAATTTACAAATATTTTTAAGAATTGAACAAAACCTTTTATGGGGATTTCGTTTTTTGTATCGTGAACAATCTGTATTACCGTTAATATTTTATTAATGATAATAACTATACATATTAAGAAATAAATATTTATAATTTTATTTACCAAATGGTGAAGATGTATATATTCCGTCGGAAAAAACAACCCCGAAACAAAATTTGCGATAAACCCCGCAGCCACATACCCGCATACGGCAAAAAAATTAGTTTGTCTTAAAGCATCTGTCCAACGATGACTTCTCAGTTTAAAATATTTACTGTTGACAAATTTTATTGATATCATCTTCGACAAATAAAAAATCACATACAACAAAAAACAGAAAAGCAATACAGTTATTGCTATAGCAGATATTTTTATGTACTGAAGAGGCATTCCAAAAGAATTTAATAATGTTAATATATATTTCATAATACTGTAATTATACAAAATTTTTTTGAGTTTTTACAGAAAAAAAGAAAAGATTAATTCCATTGTTTTTAATAATAATTAACAATATACCTCAAAACCATTATCGGGAAGCTTAAAATTCTCTGTAATAATGTAGGAGCTATAACATGAGAACAATTATATATATATTTTATAGGATTAGACAAAATTTCTTTAAAAGTTGGTTTATAACTAAATAGAGGAAAATATCTTGTTTGATCAGGTGTAGTATAAACATCAAGCATATTATTGTAATCAGATTTTGTATAATTTTTAAAAAAATTATTAATCCATAGACCGGCATCTTTGCTTGTCATAAAAATAGTTCTGCTATTAAAAGCTTTTTTTATTTCTTTAGCAAAATCTACCATACCTGTAGAAACATATTTATATATTTCAATTCTTTTTTGTTCATAATTATTTGATTTTTCATAAATTATATTAAACTGTTTATCTATCCCGAGTATTGGTGGATTTGGTGCGGTAAATAAAAACTCCATAAATTCCCAATCAAAAAGTTTTATTTTATTATTACTGAATTCTATGGCAAAAATATTATCATAAGTTGTCTTGGAAAATATTCGGAAATAAAGGCCATAAAGTTCTATATTTAATAAATCTATACACAATTTTTGAGCGGAATAAGTGGCAGCAGAGTCATCGATAATTAAAATTTTATTAGCATTAAAAGATTTATTTTTTAAATAATCATAAAATATTTTTTGTTCTTTAAACAGAAGTTTATTTAATTCATTTTTATTTTCTTTATAAAATTTTTTATAATTATTATCTGTCGAAAAATTTATTTTTTGAAAAATTTTATTTTCATGATAGATTTTTTTTAGAAATATAATTAACTTGCTGTATAAATTTTCATCTGTAGGATAAAATTTGTAAATTATTTTATTTAAAATCTTTAAATGAAGAACTTTATTAATATATGACAATAGTTTATATAAAATAAATTTTTCTTCATACACTTCTATGCTGTCTCTTCCTTGTATATTTAAAATTTTGTTTGCTGTATTTTGTATTCTGCTTAAGACAACATAATCCGTTTTTATTTCAGGTGATAATAAATTAAAAACTTTTTCCAGAGTAAAACCGCCTCTGGCAACAAAAAACACTTGTTCAATATTTTTCTCTTTAACATATTCAACCGCAAACTTACAAAATGAATATGCAAGAAGTCCTCCAATATTAAAACCTAAATTATAAAAATAATTTTGGTTTTTATTCAAATATTTTTGTTTATGAAAATTAATTGCACAAACTGATAATGATATAGATAAACCTAATGAAAGATTTTTCTTTTTTGATAATTTTTTAAAAACGGAATTGTCCTTTATAAATTGATGTTTTACTTTTGTGTACAAAAAAGTTTTTATACCGAGCATTTTCGGCACAAAATAATCAGATATTTTATTATCACCAATATGCAGAATATTTTTCGGTAAAATTTTAAAATCGGACATAATCTGTTTGTAAAGTTTACCGCTGATTTTTGTTTTTTTATATTCTGAAGATAAGTAAATTTTATTATAATTCCTTATTCTGTTTTTACTTAAAACTTTTTCTATAAAATCTAACGGAAGATACATATCCGAAGTAATTATTACTTTTTTATTTAAACTTTTAGCATAGTCAAAAAGTTCTAATATTTCAGAATTTACTTGTAAAGTTTCATATTCTAATTCGAGTTCTTTATCTTTTAAAAATTTATATTTTTCAGGAATATATTGGTATATTCTTTCCAGTGTTGTTTCTACTCCAAAGCCTAATTTTTTTCTGGATAAAATTTCTGCTTTTATTCTTTCTTTAGCAAATCCTGATGCTTTATATAAATATTCAAGATGCAAAAATAAATCTTCCGGTTTCCAATACGGACGAACAACCAAAGTATCAAACAAATCGAAAGAAATTATTTCAGATTGTAAAATAAATGATTTTATTTCTTCAAGCATTTTCATCTAAATAAACTTCTTAATTTTGAAGTCATAATATTTATTAATATAAGAATATTTACGAAAAAACAGTTTATTAAATAATATAAATTTTTTAAAATTCTATTTTCTTTAAATTTATAATCAATATTCTTATAATCTTTATTTTTCTGTACACAAAAACATATTTGTGCAGTCGTATTACCTAATGTTTGATCCCCCCCATTTGCTAAATTGTAGTCATAGTTATAATCTTGAGTTTCTATTTTCATAATTCTTGCATCAGGCAAAATTGCTAATAATTCTATTATATTTATTGTTCTTAATGTTGCACCTGTTTGCTTAAGGACACTAAATGTCCATTTGTGATCATCATTATATTTAGATGGAAATTTTCTCTTTTCATACAAATCTTCATCAGGAACAAAAATATACAAATATCCCTTATCTTTTACTAATTGATACCACTGTTTAATAGTATAAAAAGGATTTTTCATATGTTCCAAACAATGTGATGAAAAGACAAAATCAAATTTTTCTTTAACATAATTTGTTATTTCGTTTGCATCTCCATCTTGTACATCAAAACTTTTTACATCCTTAAAGACAGGATCTTTTCCACATCCAATGTCAATACCTTTTCCATTAAAAACTTTTTTTTCCAAAATACCAAAGTACACTTTGCTTTTTGTAGCTTCATTACCCATATAACAAGCTCCATTTTTATAAATATTAATTTAATATTTTTTTTATATTTATAAATATTTCATCTATCGATATGCTTTTTAAACATATCGGATTTTTACATTTTATTTTATCAACAAATTGTTTTTTATTACATGGAGAACAATTTTGTTTTTTATAAATAGCTATTAAATTATGGTTTATGCCAAGGCTATGTTCAGGAGCAGAAGAACCATATAATACTATTGAAGGGGTTTTATTAGCCGCTGCAATATGAACAACTCCGGTATCTACAGAAATAAGAAGGTGAATATTTTTAGTTAAATATATCAATTCGTTTAAAGTTGTTTTTGCACATAAGTTTATTATATCCATATCAGAGAATTCATTTTTTATTTGTTCTATTTTATCAGCTTCTTCTTTATCTGAGCCTATAAATAAAAAAGAAACATTATTATACTTACGGTTTATTTTTGATATCAATTCTTTAATATAATTTTTATCCAAAACTCTATAATACATACTTCCTTTTGTGCATATTGCTATTTTTGTTTTTTTTGTTTTTATCAATAAATTTTTATTTTCATACGAAAAATAAGAGTATTGTGATATTTGCGGTATAGACAAATTGTATGTCGGATATATCGATCTGATTATCATTTGATATCTCATCATATAATGAAGATAATCGTTGTCTTTTGTTATATTTATTGTGTCGGAATAAAATTCGGAACTTACATTTTTCAAATTATATCCGCATGAAAGTAAATCTGCTCCATATATTTTTTTTATTCTAAATATATACTTTGCAATTAAGGTCATAGACAATTCAACATCCATAAATATTGAAGTATTGTATTTAATAAATTTAAATAAATTTTTTAAAGAGAAAAATATTTTATACACATATCTTACTAAAGTCCATTTGGAATCAAAAAATTTTTTTTGTAAAGTATAAATTTGTCGATATAATTATTATCCTTTACGATATCACAATATTCTGTAGCTGTTACCAAGGTTATTTTAATATTTCTATCATAAGATTTTATTAATGGAAATACGGAAGTCAGCCATACAAGATCACCAAGTTTTGTAAAGTGAAATAATATTATATTTTTGTCTGTAGATGTTATTTTTTCCATCATTTCTAATCTCGTTAAAAAATTTTTTTATTGCATCTTTATAAAACATCAATATTGTGCATTTTAATACACTTTAAATCATTATATTGAAAAAAAAAAAAAAAATAAAGTATTATAATACATAGAATGAATTTCTATATTAAAAATAAGCTTAAATATTTTTAATAATAATTAAAAAATTTTTAAAATATAACAAAAATAAGGGCAATTTAAATGAAATTTACCGAGCTTGAAATAAAAGGTTCATATTTAATTGAATTGGATGATTTTAAAGATAATAGGGGTACTTTTACAAGAGTTTTTTGTAAAAATGAATTTAAAAAATATGGTATTGATTTTAATGTATGCCAGTGTAATATTTCAAAAAATTATAAAAAAAATACAATAAGAGGACTACATTATCAAAAAGCTCCGTATTACGAACCCAAAATAGTTTCTTGTTTAAGAGGAAGCTTATATGATGTCATTGTTGATTTAAGGAAGGAATCTTCAACTTATTTAAAATGGTATGGGATAAATATGTTTGCAGACAGTAATAAGATACTATATATTCCTCCTGTTGTTGCTCATGGTTTTCAAACACTTGAAGACAACACGACTATATATTATCAGCTTAGGGAGTTTTTCTTACCTGAATATTATGCAGGCGTAATGTATAATGACCCGAAAATTGGTGTAAAATGGAAAGATTTTGGTTGTCCGCCCATTATAAATGAGAGAGATAAAAATTATGAATTGTTATAAAAAAGTTCTTGTTACTGGAGCAACGGGACTTATCGGCAAAGAACTTGCTGAACCTCTTAAACAATCCGGTTTTGATATTTATGCAATCACAATTGATAATAACAATCCTAAAAACGGAATTAATTGGATAAAAGGTAATTTGTTTGATGAAAATTGCGTAAAATCCGTAATGGAAGATATTAAGCCCGAATACTTATTAAATATGGCTTGGTGTGCTACGGGAAACTATTTAAGTTCAGATATCAATTACAAATTTTTAAATGCCGGGGTAAGTATTTTAAAATGTTTCAAAGATAACGGCGGCAAAAGAGCTGTGTTTACGGGAACTTGTTTTGAATATAAGTTTAAAAATATTCCGTTAAAAGAAACTGATGAACTTGATGTAAATAAAACAGTCTATACATTTTGTAAAAATAAACTTCGTGAAATTGCCGAATATTTTTGTAAAGTTAATAATATAAGTTTTGGTTACGGCAGGGTATTTTATGTTTACGGCAGAAATGAAGATAAGAGCAGATTAACAGGTATGATTCTTGATAAACTTTCAAATAATGAAGAAGCAATAATAAAATCAGGAAATCTTTATAAAGATTATATGTATGCTAAAGATATAGCAGGTGCATTTGTTGCGTTTTTAAATTCCGGAGTTGAAGGTTCCGTAAATATATGTAGCGGCAAAGAAATTTTAATTAAAGATTTCGTTTTGGAAATAGCCGAACAAATGGGAAAGAAAAATTTAATTAAATTTAAAGATGAATTTCTTAACCAAACGCCTGTTATTGTTGGGGATAACTCCAGACTTTTAAATGAAGTGGGATACAGATCTAATTATAATTTTAAAGCAGCGATAAAAGAAATAATAGAGGACAAAAATGGTATCAATTAATAAGAAACAACCTTTAGTTACAATAATGGTATCTTATTATAATGATAATAATTTTTTGAAAGAAAATATTGACGCTATACTAAATCAAACATATGAAAATTGGGAATTAATCTTATTAAATCATGCATCAACGGATAATAGCCGTGAAATTGCACGTTCATATAATGATAAAAGAATTTCTCATATTGATTATCCGGTAAATCTCGGAGCTATGTCCGGGGAACTTTATTATCAAATGTTTAAACGTGCAAACGGAAAATATGTTAAATTTTTTTCTGCAGATGATAAATTAAAACCTAACGGGTTGGAAATACTTGTAAATTATATGGAAGAACATCCTGAAAAAGGTTTTGCTTTTGGAAATGTTGAATATATTGATGCCCGCTCTCAATCTTTAAATGATACATGGTTTGATGCAAGACCTTTGTTTTCTCTAAATTATAGTAAAGAAGAAATATTGGATATTTATTTTAATGTAAAAGAGAGTATATTTCCATTTGCAGGTCATATAATTAGAAAAGAAATTTTATCAAAAGAAAATTTTAACAGCGTTTTTATATTATATTTTGATGTTTATTTGTGGTTTAGTCTTATGATATCTAAAAACGAAGTCGGTTTGATAAATAAAATAATAGCGTATTATAGAATACACGATAGACAATTAACTGCTGTTTCAAAATTTGACGTGACAATTATAAGATTAAAGTATGAGATGGAATATTACAGAAAACTTCTTTTTAGAATTAAAGATATTGACGATATAAGGCTATTATGCAGGGATAGTAAATATATTGAACAGTTTAGTGAAGAAAAAGAAATTCCGTTTATTTTAGCAGAGTACTTATTTAATAAATTCGGTTCGATAACAGCGTATAATGTTTTGTTGGATTTATTAAATGATGAAGGAATGATGTTGTATCTTCGTGAAAAATTCGGTTTTACCATAGGAACTTTAAGAGCATTATATTCAAGAAAAGAGGATGAATATAGCAACGAAAGTTGGCATGAAAGAACTGCTAAAATTTGTTTTAAATTAAGTATATTTCAAATTCTTTATATGATATTGATAAAAATAAAGTTTTTTTTATTTCGCAGATCGATAAAGGAATTGTTAGGTTTAAGAAAAAGAAAATATTCATTATAAGATACTAATACTAACTTTGATATGGGTAAATAATTTTAAATAAATGGTTTTTATGAATTTAAATAAGAATGACGAAGTAATTTCTTGTAAATATTTGGAATCCGGAGTTAGATTTTCGCCGGAAGGTGTTAGATGTTGTTGTGCAAATACTTTTCAATCTCCGGTAATAATTTCTTCAGAAGAAATGAATAACGGTTCATTAACTTATGATTTGGTTGTTTCTCGCAGGAAACAACTTTTTGAAGCTATCAACAGATTAAACGATACGGATATAGGTGATTGTAAAAAGTGTAATTTAAAATATAAGACAAAGTATAAGAATATTAGTTTTGAATATCTGGGTGGTCATGGATTATCTTTGTCGTCAGGTTTCAATATTCAACATTTTAGTCTATGTAATTTAAGATGCAATTATTGCATGTTTACACAACAAAATAATTTTGTTAAACCAACATATAATAACATAATTGATTTTATTGAGTTGTTTAGAAAAAGGGGAAAATTAAAAAGAGGAGAATGGATAGAATATAACGGCGGAGAACCTACTCTTTTAGAAAATTTTGAAGAAATTTTAAATTATCTTATTGAAAATAAAATAGGAATGGTTTCTATTTTTTCCAATGCGGTGAAATACAGCCAAGCTATATATAATTATTTGAAAAAAAATAAAATTTTTTTAACGGTTTCTCTTGATGCCGGAACACCTTCAACCTTTAAAAGAGTTAGAGGAGTAGATGCCTATGATAAAGTGCTTCAAAACTGTATAAGGTATAAAAACAGCGGAACAACAAAGCTATTTTTAAAATATATTATTTGTGAAGAAAATATGACTGAAGATGATTTATGGGGATTTGTTTTTTCAATGCTTGCAATAAGACCTGCAAGAGTTTATATTTGCCCGAGTTTTTATTACTGTGATAAAAAAGTATCCGATAAAGAAGTTATTTTTGGTGCAAGAATGTGGTATTTGTTGGAAAAATACGGACAGTTATCCGTATATATTCAATCCGATGATATGAAAGGGGATAAAAAGTTTAGTGAATATTCTAAACTTATCAGGCAGGAATATAAAAAATTAAAAAAAGAAAATCCTTTTAATTTTTCATCATCTTTAGTTTCAAAGTTTAAAGTATATTCTGAGAGAATTAGTTTTATTTTTAATTATTTAAGAACGGTAAATATTTTTAAATTAATAAAATTAAAATTGGATAAAATGAAAAATGACTATTAAAAATAAAAGCGTTTTTATTACCGGAGCAAACCGAGGAATAGGGTTAGAAGTTTGTAAGAAGTTTGCTCTTGAATATAAATACAAAGTTTATATGGGTTCAAGAGTTTTAAAAAATGCTGTAAATATAATAGAAGAATTAGATAGTCCTAAAAATATTGTTCCTGTAGAAATTGATGTGTCTGATGAAAAGTCCGTAAAAAATGCTTATGATAATTTTTTAAAAATTAAAGATAATGATGAAAAACTGTATCTTTTTATAAATAATGCTGCATGTGGTTTGGATTGGGTTGCAAACAAATCATATTACAAATCCTTAGAAATTCCTACGGAAATATTAGAAAGTATATACAGAACAAATGTTTTTGGTGCGATTTGGACTACAAAATATTTCCTGCCCGTAATGGAAAAAAATTCAAGAATAGTAAATGTTGCATCCGGGTCCGGAGAATTTTGGGATGCTAATGCTTTAAAAGATTTTCAAGTAGGCTATGCACCATCTAAATCTGCACTTATTATGACAACTAAAAAACTGGCAATGGCAGTAAAAGATAAGGGAATTTATATAAATGCGGTTTGCCCTAATTGGTGCAAAACAGAAAAAGGCGGAGAAAATGCAAAATACAGTGCAGCACATGGAGCAGAATCAATAATAAAAGCTTGTTTTTTGAATAAAGAGAATAATATTCCGACAGGTTTTTATTTTAGAGACGGTTTAAGAATTCCTATAGATGTTAAACCATATACTTTTGAATTTTTAAAAATTTCAATTATTTATGCTTATAAAAAACTTTTAAAATGGATATTCAAAAAGAGTTAGATATTTTTTTAATTACCTATAACAGAAAATATTTTCTTGAAAATACTTTAGAAAGTATTTTTAGTGAAACCTCTCCGATAAAAAATCTTGATATAACTATTTTGGATAATGCCTCAACAGACGGAACATCAGAATTAATAAGAGAGTATCTTCAAAAATTTTCAAATATCAAATATATCAGACATAATAAAAATATAGGCGGTAATGCTAATATATGCAGAGCATTCGAACTGGCTTCAAAAAAATATTTTTGGATAATTTGTGACGATGATAAATACGATTGGCATAATTGGCAGGAAATAGAAAGTGCTTTAAACAAAAATTATGATTTGGTTTTAACACAAAGAACAGTTCCTTTAGATAAAATGGATGAAGCCGAATTAATTAACCAACTGTCATTTTTACCTTCGGGTATTTTTAAAACCGAAAATTTAACGGAAGATGTTTTGCAGGCAGCGTATAATAATATTTCAAATACTTTTCCTCATTTGGCATTGGTTTGTTATCTTTTTAACGAAAAAAAATCTTATTATTTGCCTAAAGAAACTGTAATAAAACAAGGGTGGAATTTAAAAACAAATTCCACAGTAAATATGAATAGAGGCATAGAAAAGTTTGTGTATCACAGATTTGAATATCCTAACATTTTTACTTTTTATATAAATTCTTTCCAAATGTTAAAAGATAAAAGATTAAGAAAAAAATGCTGTGAAAAAATTTTTACAGGATACCACTTTTATTTTGCAATGTTAGTTTCTTTTATAGAGAATAAATTTTACATTTATAATATTTCCGATATTTTTTTTGGAATATCTTTTTGTCAAAAATTTGTTTTTCTATTTTCTTTTCTTACATATATAATTTTTATTTTACCTTTTAAATTTATACTCGGGAAAAATTTTGATAATCTTGTAAATAAGATGAGAAATATCAAAAGAAAGCTTGAAAATAAATAAAAATTTTCAATTTCTCAGTATTCTATAAGAAATATAAGGAAAAAATAAGGTTTGTGTAAATAGATAAGATAGTGCCAGACCTAAAAATATTCCTGTGATACCAAATTTTAAAGAAAAATAATACTGAAGATAAATATTGATAAAAGTTTGAATTGAAATAAAAGTTATAAATATTTTTGTATGGTTTGTACTTTGTAAGAAAATTGTATAAGTGTCACCTATTGTTCTAAATATAAAATAAATTATAGCGACGATAAAAAAAGTATATGATAAATTATATGATATATTTTGTAATAGAATTGAAAATATTAAATCTTTAAATAAGTAAAGAATTATAATGGAAACACTTAATAAACTAATTCCAAATATCAAATATCTGTTAATATGTTCTTTTATTTCTTTGTATTCTTTTCTATGGTATCTTTCCGCACATAAAGGCCAAAAAGCAATCAGTAAACTTGAATAAATACTGAAAACTGCTAAGAAAATCTTGGCAAATACACTATATACGGTTATATCCGTAGGGGAGACTGTTTTTGCCATAATAAAATAATCTATTTCATAGTTCATTAATCCTATTATAGTTATTAATCCGAATTTTATAGTTCTATCTAATAAAACTTTTAAAATGTCTTTATTTACTTTAAAAATATTTTTAATCGAGTTCTTGAAAATCTTAAAAAATAAAAACCCAATTAATACTATTTGCGGCAAAGTATAGCATAAAATAATTTTTAAAATTTTATTATTTTCGCTTTGAGTATTTATAACAATAAGCATTGCACAAAAAGAAATAATATAAGCAATTGAAGTTAAAATATTTGGAATAACTCCTTTTTGCAATGCATAATAAATTTTTGTTGATATATTAACTACACCTATAAGTATAAGCAATATTAACGAAGCCAAAACAACATTAATGGTTTGTATATTCAAAATATCAGTATATTTTTTTAATATAAAATTTTGTATCGGTTGATATAAAACTAAAGATAACATAATTGCTATTAAAGTAAAACAAATTATTATTTGAAATGCAGAATTAATATAAGGCTGATAATCTATTTTTTTTACTCTGAATTCAGAAATATAATTTTGTAAAGCAGTTCCTATACCGAAATCCGTCAATGCACACCAAGAAGTAAAAGATAAAAGTATAAGGTAAACCGCATAGCTTTCCGTTCCCAAATAAGGTAACAAAAATCTTATTGCAATTAAATTCGTAATTGCAATTATTCCCCTTGCTATCCATGCACTTATTGTAACTTTTAAATGATTAGGTAAATTTGTTATTAAATTTAACATTTTTATTTATAATTTTTCAAAAAACCTTCTCTTCTTACACCAACTTTTTCTATAATTTTATTTTCTTTTATAATTTTTATATACCACTCTATGCCTTTTATCCTAAGCCATTTCACAGTCTTTTTAGCAGTTCATCTATACTTTATGAAAAGAATCGTGTATTTTTATTCCTTTTTTACTAAGTTTATATTTTTGTTTTGGACTATTCGGTTTATCAGGTATGGTTAATTCCAATATTTTTTGCTCGAGTAGAGGCTTTATTATTTTATTTCTAAAATATGTCCTGTTACTAAAACTAAATAGCCCCATTATTTCTAAAATTGTTTTAGGCGTGTTTGTAAACTTTATTATTTCATCAATAATATTTACATTTTCAGAAAGATTTTTTTTACTAACTTGGTCACTAACTTGGTCACTAACTTGGTCACTAACTTGGGGTGTAAAAAAATTATGTTTTAATATTATTTTGAAAATATAGTCATCTTTTATAACAGGTTCATATCCGGTATATTCTTTTGTGTATTTATAAACTTTTCTTAACCCGGTGCCAAATTCTTCTATAAAATTCAATACTCTAAAAAATTTTGCAATATTTGGGTTTTTTGAATGTGCCACCAAATTATTCGGCGTTATCAATCCGCTTATAAAAGGTTTGTTACTGTTTTCTATAACTATTTCATTTCTATACATTATTAGTTTTGAAACTTCTGTTCCTGCATAGTCGCGATGAATTAACATATTGGTAATGAGTTCTCTAAAGATTGTATCCCTTAAAGAAACTCTTCTTACTCCTTCCAAATAAAAAGGATCCGGCAAATGTTTCTTTACAAAATCCAAAACTTTACCATAACTCTCTATTAAATTCGTTCTAACATCGACTCTATCGTCGTATCTTTCAATATCATTAACAACTTTTACTAAATCTATTCTATACCATGGAAGAACCGTTGCTATCAATTCATCTGTCCCAAACAATAAAACCCCTGCCAATGTAATACCTTCTATTTGTTTTAGCGGATCTTTACGATATAAGGAAAAATATTTTAAAATATCCAAATCGTTCTTGTCTTTTAATATATTATAATTATCTTGAGAGAACAGAAACTTTTTTATTTTTTTAAATAAATCCAATTTTAAATCTTTTATTTCTATTGCAGGAAATATTGTATTTTCGTAATCCGAAGTATCTCTCATTCTATACAATGTTGAAACTTTAGAATTATTATTTGTTATGTCAATATCAGAACTTTCTTTTCTTATATATATTTTACCTACACATCTGTACACCTGTTGTCCTCTTGGAACTTGTATAATTAATACTATTTTATCTTTTATTTGCACTTCTTCAATATCAAGTAAAATTGCAGGATTTATTTTTGAACCGGAATTAACCGTATTTATTATTTGCTCTTTATAATTTTTTATTTTCTTCTTATCAACTCCGATTATTTCTTTTTTATCTGAAACACCCAAAAATATTTCGCCACCGTTTGTATTCAAAAACGCACAAACAGATTCATATATAGAGTTTGATATTCCTACAGAACTCTCTTTAAACTCTACTTTTGAATTTTCACCAAGTTTTATTGTTTTTATTACATCTTTTTTTATCACCATTTATCATTCCTAAAAATTTATAATAGTATACAAACAAATTATCATATCAATTTTTTGTAACTGCAATTATTCCCCTCGCAATCCAAGCACTTACTGTTACTTTTAAATGATTCGGTAAATTTGTTATTAAATTTAACATTTTTAATCTTTTATAATATTTTCTTCAAATTCTTTTCTATCCAGGAAAGGAAACATATCTTCAAGTGTCGGTGATACCATCGTCCCGTCAGGAAGTTTCTTTGCAGAAAGTTTGGGCAGAAAAGCATATTCTTTTTCCACCAACACTTCACATAAAACAGGTTCTTTATATTTTAAAACTTCTTTAATTTCTTTTTCCATTGTTTTAGGATTTTTTATTCTTTTTGTTTTTAATCCGAAAGCTTTTCCTATTTTTACAAAATCAGGAACACTTACTCCGCTATCTATTCCAGAACCTGTCATATGACCTGAGAAAAAATTTCTTTGTGTCTGTCTTATCGAAGAATATCCGTTGTTATTTATAACAAATATTTTTATAGGTAATTTGTTATGTTTTATTGTTTGCAGTTCTTGAATATTCATCATTATTGAGCCGTCACCTTCAAGACAAATAACATTTCGTCCTTTTGAAGATAAACTTGCACCTATACTTGCAGGTAAAGCAAAACCCATTGAAGCATTACCGGAATTAACAAGAAATCTTTGATTTTTTTTAATCATGGCATTTTGGAAACTACATACACTTGCAGAGCCGTTTGCAGATACAAGAATATCGTTTTCTTTTAAACATTTTGTTAAAGTATATGTAAAATGATATGGTTCAATAATATTTGATTTTTGTTTTTGTTCTCTATAATTTTCAAAAGAGTATTTATTTTTTAAATTTTGGCAAAACTGTAACCACTCGGAATAATTTGAAAACTTTATTTTATTTACTGATTTTAATAATTGAGGCATAAAATCTTTTAGGTCAGCATTTATAGACAAATCAGGTTTTACTAACAGTTTTTTAAGTTCATTATTATCAATATCAACAATTATTTTGTAAGCTTTTTTAGCAAAATTTTCCCAGTTATAACTTACTTGTCTTATATTATTTCTTGTACCTAAACACAAAACCAAATCGGCATTTTGTAAGGCAAAATTTCCCGCTCTTTGCCCTATCGTTCCAATTCTACCAATATAATATTTATTATTTGTTTCCAACAAATCAAAACCGTTAAACGTTGTAACTATCGGAATTTTTAACTTTTCAATCAATTTATAAAACTCTTTTTGTGTATTTGAAAGCCTTATACCATGACCGGCAATAATTAAAGGCCTTTTAGCAATTTTAATTTTTTCAATAACTTTACTTACATTTGTTTTATTATTTTCTATTGTGGGCACTTTAAATTCTTTTAAATTTTTTTCATCGATTGTTGCAGCTTGAACATTCATAGGTATATCAAGCCATACAGGTCCAAACCTGCCGTGTGTTGCTTCATAAATTGCTTTATCCAAATGATACTTTATTTCATTAGGGTCCGTTACCATAACTGCATATTTTGTTAAAGGTTTTACTACACTTATAATATCAACTTCCTGGTCACCGAGCTGCCTTAATTTTATATTCGGACAGCTTGCCATTGTTGTTGAATACTTTACCTGCCCTGAAATATATAAAACCGGAACGGAATCAGTCCATTGCCCGAATACGCCGTTTAAACAATTAAGCCCTCCGGGACCTGTAGTAACATTTACAACTGCCAATTGTTGATTTACTCTGGCATAACCTTCCGCAGCTATTGCACATGCCTGTTCGTGATGGTTACAAACATAAGGAATATTTTCGCCGAAGCTGTTATTCAAATGCATAGCTCCGCCACCTGAAATCATAAAAATATTTTTAATCTTATAAACTTGTTTTAATCTTTTTGCAATGTAATCAGATACTTTAATCATTACCGTTATTTATTATAAACCTCTGTTATAAATTTTTTCTTTCAAATCTTTATCATAAGCATAAGGAGAATCAATATCATCTATTTTAATAGGTTCATCTTTTTTTATATCGTGTAATAATGTTTCACCGCTCATTAATTCTCTGCAGGAAATTTGACCTTTTTGTAAAGGTATAGCTAAATAAATATCCTTGTCCGTTAAAATATCTCCTTTTTTAAAATCTCTTTTTGCATAAACGCCTCTGACGAGAGCATCTAAATATTCTATTTCTTTTTCCGGGGATATTCTTTTTTCATGCCAAGATGCTCCACATATTTTTTTTGCTTTAATAAATGCTTTTACCCATCTGTCAAAATCTATTGGAGAAGAACAATACGGTGATATTTGATGATCATCAGAAATTATATCTACATGCCTTTCAAAAGTTCTTGCACCTTTTGCATAGGCAATTAGCATTGCACTTTCAATATCCTCATTTGTTTCATGTGTTGAAAACCCTATAACATGATTGGGATACCTATTTTTTAGGAAATCTATTTGATTTAATTCCAATTCTTCTTTCTTAGACGGATAAATAGAAACACAATGATTTATTGCAAGAGGAATATTTCTGTTTTCAAAAAAAGTAACAAGGTCATCTATATCTTTTAACGACGAGCCTCCTGTTGAAACTATCACCGGTTTCCTTGTTTTTGCTATTCTCTCTATTAAAACCCAATCATTTAAATCCGATGAAGCAATTTTCAATATTTGAATCCCTAAATTTTCACACATAGTTACAGAAGACTCATCAAAAGGAGTTGACATGGTTATACATCCGGCTTTTCTAACAGCATCCACCAACAAGCCATAATTTTCCTGATTCATTTTGGTTACCATTGTTTTTTTTATATATCTTATATCTTCTCTATTTTTAAATTTTTTATGAATAAAATTATCTACATCTCTAAATTGTAATTTTATTGCAGCTTTTATATTGTTAAAACGAACTATTCTTGAAAAATCGGTAATTATTTTTTTACCTCTTTCAACACTTCCCCAATGATTGTTAGCTAACTCTAAAACAAACAAATTTTCAAATATATTATTTTTCATACCAGCTCCTTTTTTCATTTATATAAATTCTTCATTTTTAACTTATTTTCTTTATGTAATTATACAAAAATTTTAATCCCTGTTCAATATCGGTAAAAGTCATATCAGGTATTTCCGACAGCAAAACGGAATTATCTCCCGTATATTCATTATTCATTATTTTATTTTTTATAGTTATATCTACTTTATTGTTTTCAAAACCATTAACTATTTTTGCTATTTCTAAAAGGCTTATACTTTTCGATGGCGTTATATTTATTATATTATTTTTAGGTTTATTCTCAATAAAATAACAAACTATTTTTTCCATATCTTCTACCCAAAGATAATCAAAAACAACATTTTGGTTTATTTCTATAGGTTTATTTTCAAGAACTCTTTTAATTGCATAAGTCGGAAATCTGCTTTCTTTTTCTCCATATCCGTAACAGGCAAAAACATTTAACATCAAAACATCTTCTCTATTTTTAATTTTTTCGGCAATCATCATTTTTGATTTTCCGTATAAATCTTCTGGAATAAATTTTCCGATTTCACTTTCTTTTACCTTATGCAAGTTTCTTGTCTTACCGTACA